>JBGOYY010000012.1:0-60862 GCA_041479905.1 Candidatus Aminicenantia bacterium | reverse complement strand
CCCGCCGACGCGGTCGTCCTTTTCGACGGTAGGAGTCTCGTTTTGTGGGTTGGTGTTGGGGGTTGGTCTGTGGAGTGGAAAGTCGAGAACGGATATATGGAGGTCGTGCCCAAGACGGGCGCCATCCGCACTGTCCGGGGGTTCGGGGACTGCCAGCTCCACGTCGAATGGATGGCCCCAATGCCGGCCAAGGGGACGGGCCAGGACCGCGGCAACAGCGGTGTTTTCCTCATGGACCTCTACGAAGTCCAGGTCCTCGATTGTTACGAGAACAAGACTTACGCCGACGGCATGACCGCGGCCATCTACGGCCAGCATCCACCCCTGGTCAACGCCTGCCGGCCGCCGGGCGAATGGCAGACCTACGACATCGTCTTCCACAGGCCGCGGTTCGAAACGGACGGCAAGCTCCTGGCCCCGGCCCGGATGACCGTTTTCCACAACGGCATCCTTGTCCACGAGTGCGCCGTCCTGACCGGGCCGACGGCCCACAAGGCCCGGCCGCCCTATAAGACGCACGACGCGAAGCTCCCGGTTTCCCTCCAGGACCACGACCACCCCGTCCGCTACCGGAATATCTGGCTGAGGGAGCTCGAGTGAAGGAATCCATGATGAAGACGAAAACCCTGCTGGCGACGGTTGTCCTAGGGGTCTCCTGTCTCCTCGCCGGCTCACCCGCGGCCCAGGCGCCCAAAAAGCAGAGGACGGCCCTCATGGTCTGGGGCGGCTGGGAGGGCCACGAGCCCAAGCAGTGCGTGGACATCTTCGCGCCCTGGCTCGAATCCCAGGGCTTCAAGGTCGAGATCTCCCATTCGCTCGACGCCTACCTCGACCTCGACAAGCTCAAGACGCTCGACCTCATCGTCCACATCTTCACCATGTCCGACATCAAACCCGAGCAGGAGCGGAACCTCGAGGAGGCCGTCAAGAGCGGTGTCGGACTCGCCGGCTGGCATGGCGGCCTGGGCGACGCCCACCGCTCGGCCGTCGAATACCAGTTCATGGTCGGCGGCCAGTGGGTCGCCCACCCGGGCGGGGTCATCGACTACGACGTCGACATCACCAACCCCGGCGACCCGATCGTCAAGGGCCTCAAGCGGCGTTTCCACATGAAGTCCGAGCAGTACTTCATGCAGGTCGACCCCATCGTCGACGTCCTGGCCACGACGACGTTCTCGGGCCAGCCCGCGCCCTGGATCGACGGCCTGGTCATGCCCGTCGTCTGGAAGAAGCTCTACGGGAAGGGCCGGGTTTTCTACACGTCGCTCGGCCACGTCGCGGCGGATTTCGATGTCCCCGAGGCCCGCGAGATCGTCAAGCGGGGGCTCCTCTGGGCGGCCCGGGTCATGGGTGACGACCCGCCCAAGATGAACATCTACGCGCCGCTTCTCAAAAAGAAATAGGCGGTGACCGGTCGGAGGATCAGCGGGAAATCGGCGGCCTGCTTTTGAGCGATTCGTCCCAGAGGTCGCGGCGGACGAAGAGCGCGAGGACGACTTCGGGACGCAGGCCGTAGAAGCTCTGTCGATACCGGTCGCCGAGCGCCGTCGCGACCTTTTCGACGTTGGCGGCCGAAGCGATGACCAACGCCGCGTCGCCGGGGTCGCCCGCCGTCTCCGCGCTCGTCCAGTATCCCACCCGGCCGTACCGTCTCAGATACCAGGGAAGGGGCCAGGTCTCATCGGACGGGGCGATGACCTTGATCAACAGATCCTTTTTTTCCGGCGCGGCGGCGGCGATTTTCTCCACGGTCCCGACGAGCTTCAGGAAGTCCGGGATCGTCTGAGCGTAGACATAGGGGTTGACAGGGTCCGAGGGAGCGGTGAAATTGGCCCTGTAGGCCTGGGCGGTCAGATTGACAAAGCCTGGGACGAGCACGGCCAGGATGAGGATTTTGATCAGGCGGAATCGGCTTATTCTCAGGAGGAGGCCGACGCCGTTTCCCGCCAGAAGCACCAGGCCGAGGTAGAAAGGAAGGATGTTCCACGGTGTTTTATAAGGAACCAGGCTGTACACCGCCGCCGTCACGACGGTGAAGAAGAGGACGAAACGATTGAAGCGAGGGCCGCCGTCTTTTCCCGCGTCGTGTCCGAACGCGGCGATGCCTCCGGCCGCGGCGAGGAAGAGGAGGAAGGCCTCGCTCCAGACCGGGCCGCCGGCGGTCTTGGAATAGGCCAGCGTCTGGAAATAGTAGTACCAGGGGTGGGCATGGAATCCGGGATGGCCGGCCCGGTTGAAAGACGCCCCTATGGCCCGGACCGAATCGGCCAGTCCCTGCGGGTTTTGGAAGAACGAGGTGAAGAAGAGGAGGGCGGTCACGGCGCCGGCGGCCAGGAAGAGAGTGGCGTGCAGGGCTGTCCGAAGCTTTGCCGGGGCATTCCGTCCGCCTCGGGCGTTTCCGGCCGCGCCGGCCCCTTCCCCCCGGCGGGCGCGAGGTTTGTCCATGAGGAACACAAGCCCGAGCGCCGCGGCCAGACCGGCGAAGAGGATGACGCTCGTTTCCTTCGTGGCGTACATCAGGCCGGCCGAGACGCCGGCCGCGAAGGCCCACCAGCCGGAGCGCGTTCGCGCGTATTTCCATCCGGCGGCGATGAGTCCTGCCAGGAAGAAGACGAGCAGGGTCTCCTGGATGTAGAACCGGCTGTAATAGGTCATCGCCGGCGAGACGGCGGCCAGCGAGGCCGCGGCGAGCGACGCCTCTCGGGAGAGCCCGCCGGCGAGGAGAAGAAAGAGAAGAAGCAACCCTGCTCCGAAGAGGGCCGGGACGAGGCGGAGCGTCGTTTCGCTGAGCTCCGCCAGGGTTCTCTCGCCCGCCGCCCGGGCCACGGGCAGCGTCAGGTAATAGAGGCTCGGTCCGTGGTGGTCGTTCGGGTCGAACCGGTATTCCCCCCGCTCGAGGAGGTCTCCGAACTTGACCGCTTGGTTGGCCTCGTCGTGGTGCATGGGCCGGACGTCCAGGCGGACGACACGGAAAAGAAGGGCGCCGAGGACGGCGCAGACAAAGAGCCCCCGAAAGACCTTATTCGTCATTTGGCCGGGATGCCGTAGACCTCAACCTCCACGTAGTGGTTCATATCGTTCGAGGTGTTGCCGCCGCTGGTGAGACGGACGTAGCGGGCCCTGACCCCCTTGGGGTCGAAGAGCTTGCCGTCGAACGTTTCGATGTACTCCTTGTCCTTGCCGGCGCCGAGGCCCGACGTGTTGTCGTGGTCGTTGTTGAAGACCGTCGTCACGCCGCTGATGAAGTCCTTGTCGTCGGAAACCTGGACGACGACGTCCCGGTAGACGCGGGCCTGGCTGTGGTAGTGCCAGGCGACGATGGCGTAGAGCTCCTGGGATTTCCCGAGGTCGATCTGGACCCACTGGAGCATGGGTCCGAGCTCGACGTAGTAGCCGTCCTCGCCGGACTTCTTGCCGTCCGTGACGAAGGCGATCTCGCCGATGACGGGCTCCTTGTCGCTCGCGGCGACCGGCTTTCCCGCGGAAAGGAGGACCGTGCCGACCGGGACCATGAAAGGTCCCCGGGGTTTCCCGGTGATCGTTTCGAGGTTGGGCGTGCGGATGTTCTTGGGCGTGCCGACGAACATCGGCTTGGGGAGCTGGATCTTCAGGACCTCTTTTCCCTGATCCTGTGCCGGGGCCGTGGGCGCGAGGAAGGCCAGGCCGAGGACGGCGGTCGATATCCAACCGAGGATCTTCTTCATCTCTGTCTCCTTGTTCGGACGGGCCCGTTCCCGGCGATCGCGCCCGCGTTGAATATTCTACACTTTTTCCGGGCGTTTATCACGAGCGCCCAGACCTCGGGATGACGGCCGCAGAGGTCCGCCACACCGGCCGTGGCCATGACCATGAAAGCGGTCGAGAGCGCGTCGGCCGCGGCTGCGGATGGATGGGACGCCCAGGCGGCACGGTGCCCCCGGGCCGGGCGGCCCGTCCGCGGATCGACGATGTGTTCACCCTTGACCTCGGTCCCGGAACCGCTCAGGGCGCGGTCCCGGAGAAAGACGCGGTCCGGGCCGTCCGACGTTCCGGCGACGGACCCGGCGCCGACCGGCCAGCCTCGCCCGGACCCGCTTTTTCCCGGGCCCGGGCCCGCGGCCAGAGCGGTGCTCGTGCCGGAATGCAAGAGGACATTCTCGACCTCCCAACCGCGGAGGACGGCTAGGGCGCCGTCCAGGGCGTAGCCCTTGCCGACGGCCCCGAAATCGAGGAGGAGAGGCGGAGCTTTCGCCTTCCCCCTGCCGGCGAGCCGTGCGACCTCGATCCCCCGGCCGGTCTGGACGACGCGGATGAGCTTGCCGAGCGGCGGGGGGGATGCCGCGGACGGCCTCGCCGCGGACCGGCCGGCGGCCAGATAGTTGACGTCGAAGGCGCCGCCCGTCTCCGCCTGGACGGCGGCCGCGATGCCCAGGACTTCGGCCGTCTCGATCCCGATGCGCAGGGACTCTCCGGGGCCGAGGCGCCCGATGCGGCTCGTCTCGCTCGCCGGATCGAACCGGCTGAAAAGCCGCTCCAGCCGGTCGATCTCGTCGAAGGCCGCCCGAGCCGCCTGCCGGGCATAGGCTTCGGCCTTCCCGGCGACGAAGACCTCGAACACGGTCGCCATCGCCTCGTGGGCGAACCGGGGAACGCGCTCTCCGGGTCGTAAGGACATCTCGCGCGGACCTATTTTGGGGATTTCGGGCCGAGGGGGAGCTCCCGGACGCTGTCCGAAGGAGCCTTGATGCGGGCGGCGACGTCTTTCTCGCCGCGGATCTTCTCGTCCGTCAGATAGTGGACGTCGAGCAGGCCCTCGGAATGGAAGCC
The DNA here is from genome assembly GCA_041479905.1 of Candidatus Aminicenantia bacterium. Classification (GTDB taxonomy): domain Bacteria; phylum Acidobacteriota; class Aminicenantia; order Aminicenantales; family Saccharicenantaceae; genus RBG-16-66-30. The sequence goes on along the minus strand of JBGOYY010000012.1, from coordinate 56,056 downwards.
CGTCCGGAAATAGTTCATTTCGGCCAGGGACAGGCTCCAGCCCTGGAGCCACGTCTCGAGCTCCTTGCGCTGCCGCGCGCCGCCCAGGAAATGGACGATGAGCTTGATCGGACTGTCCGGGCTGACCTCCCCGGCCTCGGTTTCGTCGAGGAGATAGACGCCCCGCACGCCCCAGGGCTGGCCGCCGCAGTGGTAGGCGATCCGCTCGGCCATGCGCTGGCGCCAGCGGAAATGGTCTTCGTCCTCGCGGGCGGCGGGCAGGCCCGTCGCGCAGGCGGTCCGTACGGTCGCCTCGGGGCTGGCGAAGAAGCCGACGGCGAGATCCCGGTCGGCGTTCATGAGCACCCGGAGGACCTTCCCGCCGGTCGCCTCGGGGACGTCGATGACCCGCAGGGCGTCGGTCAGCAGGGCGCATTCGGGGCAGAACTCGGCCAGCTTGTTCGGGGCCTGGAGCAGGAAGGCCTCGTTGAACTTCGCGCCGGGATCGTCCGGGTAGAGCGGCAGGTAGCGGATGCCCGATTCCACAAGGTCCTGGAAGAAATGCGTCCCGAACGAGACGTCGGGGACGTAGTTGCCCTTTTTCCGGGCGACTTCGATGAGCATGGCCGAGTTGTTGATCTCCGAATAGGTCACGCGCACGCCGAGCTTGATATCGCCGCGGCTGCCCCACCGCCCCGGGCCCATGAGGATGAACTGGCGGCGCGGCAGGATCTTGTTGAGCTTGCCCACGGCCTGACCGACGGCGACGAGGTCCGTGTAATCGGCGAGCTCCCCGTACTTGTCGGGGTCGACGTAGACGATATGGGTGATGTCGGCGACGCGGCCGTTCGAGACATATTTGCTGGCCGAGAAGAGGACGGACTCGTCGGACAGGTTCGCCGGGATCTCCATGGCCACGTCCTCGGCGGCCTGGCTCTGCGGCCGGCACTGGAGGAGGTAGAAGTCCGTTCCCGTGGAAGCGAATTCGATGTCGACCGGGACGCCGAGCGCCGTGGACAGCGTCTTGAGGATGGCCTCGAGCTGGAGCATGAACGGCGTCCCGGAGATGAGGCCGTCGAACGTCACGACGGCGTCCGACTTGGCGATGTCCGTAGCCAGGCCCATGGGCCTCTGGAGAAGTCCGTCCCGGTAGACCGAGAAGACCTTGGTCAGGGCCGGGAATTCGTGGCCGACCTCGCCGAGGAGCTCCTTGATGTCCTTGGTGACGAAGGTGTTCTCCTCGAGGTCGATGACGTCGATCTTCTTGGGCGAATAGCGGACGGCCTCGTCGACCGAGACGTTGACCCGCAGGTTCGGCTGGCTGGGGGAGACGAGGACGGGGTAGTCGTCGCTGACCCGGTCCACGGCCCGCGTCCCGAGCCCGGGGACGAGCCGGAGCAGGCCGTCCTCGCGCTTGATCCGCGGCGACCAGCGGAACTCGTTCCGGCTGAAGGCGACGCCGGCGTAGGCCGGGAAGAAGTACTTGCCGGCCCGGGTGCCGACGACCTCCTGGATCATGATGCCCATCTCCTCGTAGAAGTCGAGGAGGCCGCGCTCGGCCCGGTACTGGATGGGGTCGGGGCTGAAGATCGAGGCATAGACCTCGGCCACGGCGTCGAGGAGGGCCTCGAGGCGCTGCTGCTTGTCGCCTTGGTTGGCCAGGAAGAGGCTCTTGTATTTCCCGGCGAAGGCCGTTCCCAGCCGGTCCTCGAGGAGGCTCGAACTGCGGACGATGAGCGGCACGTCGCCGAAGTCGTCGAGGGCCACCGAAAGGCCCTTGACGACCTCGGGCGGGAAGGTCGAGTTCTTGAAGACCTGGACGAGATGGGGATATTCCTGGCGGACGACCTCGATGTCCTTGTACTTCTGCTCGATGACGTCGTCGAGGTTGTTGTGGGTGGTGAAGGCGATCAGCCCGTCGGACGTGATGTACCAGGTCTTGGGCTTCTTCACGGAGCCGATGAGCTTCGTCCGGCGCGCCGCCTGCTTGAGGATCCGGCTGGCCAGGAAGAGGCCGGCGCTCTTGCCGCCGAGCTTGCCGTGGCTGCCGGGCGGGAAGACGATCCGCTCCATGAGGCCGAAGAAGTCCTCGAGGTCGACGTACTTCTTGGCGACGTTGATGAACTCGAGCTGTTCCGTGAAAAAGCGCCGGATGAGGGCGACACGGACGCTGTTGGCCGTCGACCGGGGCAGCTGGATGCCCTCCGGCGCCAGGAGCTTGATCCGGCGCATGCTGTCGAGGACTTCGGCCAGGTCGGCGTAGATGTTCTCCAGGCTGTTGACGGCCGAGCTCGAGCGGTCCTCGTTGATCCATTTCTGGATGCGGTCCAGGATGTCGTCGTCGGTCAAGTTGGCCGAAGCGATCTTGAACGTCTCCTCGCTCAGCTCGAAGAAGCGGTCCATCGATTCCTTGTTCTGGGGCAGGTTGGAGTCGCCGAAGAGTCCGGCGGCCACCCGGTCCCCGCTGAAGCGCTGGAGGAGGTCGCGGGCTTCGGTGACGCCGCGCCAGCCGAGGTAGTTCATCATCTTGCGGGACACCCGGATGAGGAGGCTCGGATTGGTGTTGCGGAGGAGGTCCAGGGCGATGCGCCAGCCCCGCTTCCCCTCGGCCACGTCGCGGCGGCCGTCGCTCATCTCCTCGTACATCCCCCGCAGGCGCTGGTGGAGGATGAAGTGCCCCAGGCGCTCGGCGATCGTCTGGATGAGCTTGACCTCGCCCTTCATGAACGGGCCGCAGTCGCTCTCCGGGGTGGGCTTCCTGTAGGACACGCAGAGGCGGCCGACCGACGTGTCCTGGACGCGGATCTCGGCGCCGTGCGTGTAGGGGGTCTCCTCGAACTCGGGGGATTCGAAGACGTCGGACCCGTAGGTGACCTGAACCTGGCAGAATTCCGGGAACTGCCAGCCGGGCGGGATGGCCTCGATGACCTGGCGGAAGACGTCCTCGAGGGGGACGTCGTAGATGCTGAGGATCTCCTCGATCCGGTAGAGGCAACTGAGCTCCTTGGCCCGTTCGTGGAGGGTGGAGAAGAGGGTGCTGACGGCCGTCGGGGTGCGCTGGTTGGTCATGTCGCCGCGTCCCTCCTTGGCCGCCTGCGCGGCCCTCTCCTAATCGGCCCGGCTTCCCGGGCTAAAGAAGGCTCGTCTCCCCCGGCGGTCCGGGGGAGACGGGTCGTAAAGTCGCAGCGTCGAAACGGTTCAAACCCAGCCGCGGTCCTTGCAAGCGTTGGCGACGCGGCTGACGGCGATGACGTAGGCGGCGTCGCGCATGAAGAGCTTTCGCGTCCGGGCCAGCTCGCTCACGCCCTTGAAAGCGGCCGTCATCTTCTCGTCGAGCCGGGTCAGGACCTCTTCCTTGGTCCAGAAGTAGTTCATGTTGCATTGGACCTGCTCGAAGTAGCTGCAGGTGACCCCGCCGGCGTTGGCCAGGAAGTCGGGGATGACGAAGATGCCGCGGCTCTTGATGACCACGTCGGCGTCCGGGGTCGTCGGCCCGTTGGCGCCTTCGGCCATGACCTTGACCCGGGGCGCGATCTTCTTCACGGTCTCGGCGTTGACCTGGTTTTCGATGGCGCAGGGGAGGAGGATGTCGACGTCCTGCTCGATCCAGGCGTCGCCGGGGAGCCGTTCGTAATCAAGGGCCTCGGCTTTGGCCTTGTCGATGCCGCCGAAACGGTCGGTGACGGCCAGGAGCTCGTCCAGGCTGATGCCGCTCTTTTTCCGGTAGGTGTAGGAGGCCTGGTCGGCCTGGTCCCAACAGGCGACCGCGATGACCTTGCCGCCGAGCCGGGTGTAGAGCTCGATGGCGTACTGGGCGACGTTGCCGAAGCCCTGGACCGAGGCGGCGGTCCTCTCGATCTTGATGCCCAGCTCCTTGAGCGCCTCGCGGACCGTGTAGATGAGGCCGTGACCGGTGGCTTCGGTCCGGCCGAGGGAGCCGCCCATGCCCACGGGCTTGCCGGTGATGAAGCCGGGGTACTTCGCGCCGTGGATCGTCTCGAACTCGTCGAGCATCCAGAGCATGTGCTGGGGGCTGGTCATGACGTCGGGGGCGGGGACGTCGCGGAGATGGCCGACGTCATGCGAGAGGACACGGATCCAGCCGCGGCAGAGCCGTTCCTGTTCGCGCGGGCTGAGGTCGTGCGGGTCGCAGATGACGCCGCCTTTGCCGCCTCCGAGCGGGATGTCGACGACGGCGCACTTCCAGGTCATCCACATGGACAGGGCGCGGACGGTGTCGATCGTCTCCTGGGGGTGGAAGCGGATGCCGCCCTTGCAGGGGCCGCGGGCGTCGTTGTGCTGGCAGCGGAAGCCGCGGAAAACGCGGACGCTGTTGTCGTCCATGCGGACGGGGATGGAGAAATGGTACTCCCGCAGCGGCTGCCGCAGGAGATCCCGGGTCGGTTGATCGAGCTCGAGAAGATCGGCCACAGTGTCGAACTGTTTCTGGGCCATTTCGAACGGGTTGAACCCTTTGGTCGCCATTAAAAAACTCCTTATAATACCGATAAGATCTGTTGACGTGCTTCAATCGAAAAATGATGAAGCCGCAACGAAAAATGATAGCTGAAGACAGGCGAAATATCAAGTCCCGATGGCGGGGGGGCCGGGGGCGGGGCGGGGACGCCTCCGGATTGAAAAAGGCGGGGCTTCCGGCTAGGATAAGACGCGGTTTGGAAAGGAGGTCTCATGAACGAATACGACGAGCGCGAGAAGGACGAGCGGGCGGCCGTCAACCGGCGCCGGTTTCTCGGGTATTTCGCCGCGGCCGGCCTGGGGGGGACGCTCCTCCCCGGGGCTCTTCTCGCCGTGGCCCAGGACGCCTCCGAAATCACGCCCGGCATGGTCGCCGCGGCGGCGAAGATCTCCGGCGTCCCGCTCACACCCGAGGCTGAGAAGTCGATCGCCGACGGCCTGAACCGGCGCGGCGGCCTGCTTCAAGACTTCCAGGCCCTCAGGGAAATGGACCTGGGCAACGACACGCCGTCGGCCCTTGTCTTCAACCCCATCCTTCCCGGGACGAAGCTCCCGGCCGGGGTGTCCATGCTGAAGATATCCAAGGTCAAGGTCGCGGCGCCCCGGACCGACGAAGACCTGGCTTTTCTGCCGGTGAGCCATCTCGCCGCGCTCCTCAAGAAGCGTGAGATCAAGTCCGTCGACCTGACCAAGCTCTGCCTGGAACGTCTCAAGAAATACGACCCTATCCTCCATTGTGTCGTCACGCTGACCGAGGACCTGGCCCTGGAGCAGGCGGTCCGGGCGGACGGGGAGATAGCGGCAGGGAGATATCGGGGACCTTTCCATGGTGTCCCCTGGGGTGCCAAGGATCTCCTCGCGGTCAAGGGATACAAGACGACCTTCGGTGCCTCGCCCTACAAGGACCAGACGATCGACAGGAACGCCACGGTTTATGAGCGGCTGACCGCGGCCGGCGCCGTTCTCGTGGCCAAGCTGACCCTGGGGGCGCTGGCCATGGGCGACCGCTGGTTCGGCGGCCAGACGAAAAGCCCCTGGGACCCGAAGAACCCCGGCCAGGGCTCGAGCGGCTCTTCGGCCGGGCCGGCCGCGTCCGTGGCCGCGGGGCTGGTTCCCTTCGCCCTCGGTTCGGAGACGCGCGGCTCGATCATCTCGCCCGCGAGCCGTTGCGGTGTCACCGGGCTCAGGCCCTCTTTCGGCCGCGTCAGCCGCTACGGCGCCATGGCCCTGAGCTTCTCCATGGACAAGATCGGACCGCTCTGCCGGACGGCCGAGGACTGCGCCGTCGTCCTGCACGCGATCCAGGGGCCGGACGGCCGGGACAACTCGGTGGTCGACGTCCCCTTCGCTTGGAACGCCGGCCGCGACGTCCGCAAACTCCGGGTCGGCTATCTCAAGTCCGACGTGGAAAAGGAGATCCCCGACGATCCGAAGAATCCGGACAGGGTCCTGAGGATGAGAGAGACGCAGGCCTTCAACAAGGCCTCCCTCGAGATTCTCCGAGCGCTCGGCGTCAAGGCGGTTCCGGTCGAGCTTCCGAAGATGGGCTCGGGGCCGATGGATTTCCTCCTGACCACGGAAGCGGCCGCCGCCTTCGACGGCCTCATCCGGAGCGATAGGCTCGACCTGATGTCGGCCGAGCCGGAGCGCAGCGCTTGGGTCGGCTCCTTCCGGCAACATGAGTTGGTTCCCGCCGTACAGTACATCCAGGCCAACCGGGCCCGGTATCGTCTGATGGAAGCTTACCACGAATTCTTCAAAGATATGGACGTGCTCGTCGGGAGCGCGCTGGGACCGGCGAACCTCACCGGACATCCCGAAGTGGCTTTTCCGCATGGCTTCGACTCCAAGGGCCAGCCGGCCGTCCTTCGCCTGACGGGGCGGCTCTTCGGCGAAGCGGACATCCTGCTCCTCGCCCATGCCTTCCAGCAGAAGACCGACTTTCACCTCAAGCGGCCGAAGCTCTGAAGAAAGCGCGCATCTTGACATTTAAGAATGACCAAGATATAATATTGGTCATAAGTCATAATGAGACAAATAGCCAGGCGTGAAGACATTCGAGAGCTGATTCTCGACGCCGTGGACGTCCTCCTGGCCAAATTCGGTTATAAGAAGATGACCATGGAGGACGTGGCTCGCCAGGTCGGGATCGGTAAGGGCACGATCTATCTTCATTTCCCGGGAAAAGCGGAGCTGATCCTGTCCCATATCGACCGCATCGCTGACAGGATCGTCGCCAAGCTCCGCGAGATCGCCGGCTCGTCCGACTCCACCGACAGGCGCATCCGCAAGATGCTCGTCCATCGGGTCCTCTTCCGCTTCGACAGCGTCGCCCACTACTCCCAGAACCTCAGCGACCTTCTATCTTCGGTGAGGACGGCGCTCCTGACCCGTCGTGAAGCGCACTTCGAAAAAGAGGCGGCTGTGATCGAGGATATCCTCCGGGAGGGCGCCCGTCTTGGGTCACTGGAATGCCCCGACCCCCGGACGACCTCCTTCGTGCTCATCCAGAGCACCAATTCCCTCCTGCCATTCAGCCTTTCGGCCCGCGAACTGGGCCGGAGGGAAGAAGTGGAGGACCAGGTCACGCGCATCGCCGACCTGCTCATCAAAGGCCTTCTCCCGTGTCCTTCGCGTCCGGCCAGCTGGACGCGATGACGCGGACACGCCTTCAAACGAACTCGAGTAGGTTCGCCATGACTAAAACGGCAGTCCGGTGGATACTCGCCATCGCCGCGTTGCTGGTGCTCTGGAGTTCCCCCGCCTTCGGCCAGGAGCCGAAGGCCCCGACCCTCTTCGCCGGTCACGGCCGGGGCGCGTTGAAGACTTCGAGGGTGACGTAGACCGTGGCGGCGAGGGCCGACGCCAGCGCCGTGTAGCGGTGGAGTTCGAACATGAGCTTCTGCCCGGCGGTGCGGAGGAGTGGGAGCATCGGCAGGAGGGCGGACAGGGCCAGCAGGAAACCGGCCAGGACGAATAGCCAGAAAGCCGCGAGCTTGACCCGGGCCGCCGTGATGCCCATCTTCCTGGGGTCGAGAAAGGCTAGGCTCAGGTTGACCGGCTTGGGGACGGAGATGAAATTCCGGCCCTTGAAGATGACGATGACGGCGAGGCAGGCCGCGAACAGGCCGCCGGCCATGACGTGGCCGACAAGGGGAAAGCCGTAAAGTCCGCGCGGGACGAAAATGGCGAAGAAAAAACCACTCGCCGCGAGGTAGGCGAAGCTTCCGTAAAAGCCGATAAAAAGCCACTTCTCGAGGTCCGGCAGGCGCCACAAGGACAGGGTTTTGACATAATCCCACCAGGCTTTGGGCGAAGCCTTGCGGGCCGATTGGATCGTCCGGAGGGCCAGCCAGGCCAAGTACTTCTTGAAGATCTCGATGTAGATGATGGTCGACCGGGCCTCCTCTCTGGTCGTCCAGAAACGGTGGAAGGCGAGGCCGGCGAAAAGCCCCAGCGCCGAGAGGACGGTGATGATCGTGAACAGCATGGCTCTCACCTTTTCTCGAGGAAGCCGGCCAGGCGCCCGAGGAGGAGCAGGCCGGCCAGGAAGACGAGCGACCCGATGACGAAAGCGCAGACGGCCAGGACAACCTTGAACAACGGCCGGGTGATGAAGGACAGCCCGAAGAACCTCTGGAAGATCCCGCCCAGGCCCATGAAGGAGGCGGCCGATCGCTTCTCCACATTCGCCGTAAGCAGGGGACCCGTCCCCCGGAGTTTGGTGAAGAAGAAATCCGACCCGCCGCTGTGACAATCCGTGCAGCCGTTCCAGCCGAGCGACTGCTGGGCCGGCCGGACGTTGTGGGCCAGGGGCCAGGTCACGGGCTCGGCCGCGGGATGGGCGCCGGCCGCGAGCTTTCCGTTCTTGTCGAGCCGGAACATCCGGCCCCCGGAGACGTAGACGAAATCGGATCTTTCCCCAGATTTGTCGAGCGCCGCGAGAACGAGCGCGACCTGCTCCTCGGTCAGCGTCTGTTCGGTGCCGGCTTTGGCCGTCACCGTCCGGATGTCGAAGTCCGAGCCGAGCGGGGCCAACTTCCCTTCGGCCAGCCAGCCGGCTCCGGCCGCGCCGGCGAGCTCGGCCGGAGCGTCCGACATGTCGAGGCCACCGTCGACGAGCTTGTAGAGCGTCTTCTTGACGACGATGACAGGCTGGCCCGGCGCGTTGACGACCGTCCCCAGCGCCTGCAGGAATTCCTGAAACCTTGTTTCGACGGCCGGATCCTTATCGGCCGCGGCCGGGTCGAAATCCGGGACGAGCGGTAGAACGTCCCCGCCTTTCCTGATGCCCCAGAACGGGACGGTGTCCGCCTTGGCTCCCGGGCGCTCCGCCGAGTCGATGCCGCCGTCGACGTTCGGGGCGAAGACGAACTTGCCCGAGACGAGGACCGGCACTTCGTCTTCGGCCATGACCTGGCTGAGAGCGACGAGCGCTTGCGCGATCCTGTCTTCGGGCTTGAGGATGTCGCCAGCGGCGGCCTCGACGACCTCCGGCTTGAGAGGCGCGACCTCCTTGCCGCTTATCTTCGCCCAGAAGGCCGGCCAGACGAGCCTGTTCGGGGCGATCTTGTGTCCGGCGCTCTTGGCGTAGACGGGCTCGATGACTGCGGGCATGTCCGTCGCCCACGTCGCGACGCCGTAGATGCCGAGCCGGTTGGCCCGCGAGGTCCTCCCCCGGGTGAATCCCTCTTTCGGCTTGGGCCCGGAATGGCAGACCGTGCACGCGAGCCGTTTGAAATGGACAAGAGGGATGCCGGTATGCTTGGGGAATGGCGCGCCGAGACGGCCCGGGACGACCGACTTCTCGCCGGCCGCGTTCTCGCCGAGATGGCAGCCTCGGCAGGTGAAGGACTCCGCGGTCCGGTTCCCCGTCTCCGCCGCCTCGCCTTCGTAGCCGCGGACGATGGCGTGGCCGAGGTCGTTCCGGTGGCAATCGGCGCACTTCAGGCCGGCCGTCGAGTGGACATCGGCGTCGGCGCTCCACTGGGTCTCGTCCTTGGCCGAGACCGAATGGCAGGCCAGACAGCGGTCGTCCGCCGGCTGGTAGTTGAGGTCGAAGAAGTAGCGGTGCTTGGAGTCGAAGTCGGCCGCTCTGTACTTGACGGACGGGACGACGGCCCACTCGTGGTCGTCGAGGTTGGGCCCGTCGTAAACGTCCCACGTTTCCTTGAGCCGGGAGGCCATGCCGCCGACCTCTCCGACGCCGCCGGCCGCCGTGGCCGCCCAGCGCAGGTTCTCGCGGAGGACCTGTTTGGCCCACTCGCTAGGATCCTGGCGTCCCGACTTGTTGTGGCAGGCGAGGCAGTTGACCTCGGCCCGGCCGGAAACGCTCCAGCGGGAGGCCCGGTCGGCCAGAACCCCCTCGTCCGACGGCTCGGCCGGGCCGCCGCCCGGGAGGTGTCGGCCGAAGAGGAGCGTGAAATCCCAAGCCGTGAGGCCCGTGGCCTTCGGGTCGTAACTTCCGGGCCAACTTCGGTACGAGAGGGGCAGAACGGTCCCCGTCTTCGGGTCGACTTGGAGCCAGGGCTCGCCGGGCCGGCCGCTCTTTGTCGCGGTCATGGCGCCGAAATGCCACCCGCCCTGGATCGTCTTGTAGTCGTGGCAGGGGCCGCAGGTGAAGCGGGCGGAATAGGGCAGGGGATTCGTCTCCGTCGGGATGATGGGCTGGTCGTTCTCGTCGCGGAGAGGGATGAGGTGGGCCGGTGTCGTCCGGTTGCCGTCCCAGACGGCCTTCTTCGCATCCTGGCCCGCAGTCGCGGCGGAACCGGCCGGGGCGAGGGCGAAAACGGCGAGCGCGATGCCCAGGGCTCCGAGGGCGAATCGTCCGGGGCGGCTCATGCTTTGAACTGCTCCGGCCGGAAGTCCATGACCCGGCGGGCTTTGACGGCTTCGTTGGTCTTTAACACGGCGACGCAGGATTCGTAGGCCAGCTCGGCCGGGCAATTGAGGGGCGTGCCGCGTCGCACGGCGTCGAAGAAGTTCTCGAGGTGGGGCTGGTGGGCGGGCTTGGCCAGCTCGACCGGAAGAGGCCAGCGCCCGGCCTCGGCCGTCACTCGGACGTCGACGTAGACGTTCTTCGTCGTCGACTTCTGGATGGGCACGCTCTCGGACTGGAGGAGGCCGGCCTTGGCCAGGGAATCCCATTCCGGGGCATGGGGTTCGCGCATGGCCCAGTTGCCGCGCTGGGGGATCTCGGACAGGACAAGCGAGCCGTTCTCGCCCATGAAAGTCTCGTAGAAGCCGCCGTGCTGGGTCGTCGTCTGGACCTGGTAGAAGGCCCGGGATGTCCCCTCCTTCGTCTCGAACTCGTAGATAGCCATGACGTTGTCGTACCATTCCCAGTTCTTGTAGTAGTCGAGGCCGCCGCTGGCCACGACCGACTTGGGGGGCGTGCCGTGGACCCAGCTGAAGAGGTCGATCTGGTGGGAGCCCAGGTCGACCATCGGGCCGCCGCCGAACTTCTTGAAAAGACGCCAGTTGCGGAACTCGGTCATGGAGTTGTAGCCGTACTTGTCAAGGGTGGCCTGGTCGATGACGTACTTTTCCGGCCAGCCGAGTAGGTCGGCTTTGGCCCGGTTCCACTGGGCGTAGGCGACGGTCACCCGGCCGAGGAGGCCGCGCTCGCGGATAAGGCGGTTGATGGCGTGGATGTAGCGCGGGTTGGAGCGGCGCTGGTGCCCGATCTGGAGGAGCTTGCCGGTCTCGCGGGCGGCCAGGACCATGGACCGGGCCTTGTCGAGCGAGTTGGACATTTCTTTTTCGCAGTAGACGTGGAGCCCGGCCCGGAGACAGGCGTCGGCCTGTTCGGCGTGGGCCCAGTCGGGGGTGGCGACGACGGCGGCCAGGAGGCCTTTCTCCGTGGCCAGGAGCTCGCGGTAATCCTCGTAGACGTTGGCGACATGGCCGTACTTCTTGAGGTAGTTGCCCGCGTACTGGCGGCTGTAGGACCAGATGTCGCAGATGGCCGCGATGCGGACCGACGGGATGCGCAGCATCGACTCGATGAGGACGCGGCCCTGGGCGCCGCAGCCGATGACGGCGACCCGGAGCTCGTCGGCGCTTTTCGCGGCCGCGGCCTGGGACGGCGACTGGCCGAGGGCCGTCCCGGCCAGGGCGACGCCGAGGCCTGCCGTAGCCGAGGATTTGAGGAAATCGCGACGCGTGATCCGGTCTATCGCCGGCTTTTTTTCGGATATGCCCATGAAACTACTCCTGCCTCGTTTGAGGTTGATTCATCATACTATAAAACGGGGGACGAGATGAAGGCGGAAAACCGCCTCGGTCAGCCGCGGCCGGCCAGGCCCTCGATCTCTTTGCGGCTCTCCGGAGTGGTGATGAAAACGAGGACGTCCTTCTCCCGGAGGACGGTGTCGGCCGGCGGGTTGAAGATGTAGCCCGGGCCGCCCTCGCGCTTGACGGCGACAAGGAGCGCTTCCCGCTTCTCGCGGATCGTCGTCCCGGCCAGGGTTTTTCCCGCCAGCATGGATCCGGGCTCGACGATGACTTCATCGACGCGGAAGGCCTTGTCCCTTTCCCGGAGCATCATGTCGAGGAAGGTTACGGCGGCCGGCCGGACCAACTGGGAGACCATGCGCATGCCGCCGATGAAGGTCGGCGAAACGGCGTAGTCGGCCCCGGCCCGGACCATCTTGTCGTGGGACTTGACGTCGATGCCCTTGGCCACGATGCGAATCCCGGGGTTGAGCTGGCGGGCCGTGACCGTGACGAAGAGGTTGGCCTCGTCGGTGGGCAGGGAGAGGAGGATGCCGCGGGCCCGCTCGATCCCGGCTTTCTTGAGCACTTCGTCGTCGGCCGGGTCGCCTTCGACGAAGAGGAAGGGCGCCGACGCGATTAGCTTATCGATCCTGGTCCGGTCGGGGTCGACGACGACAAAATCCCGCTTCGTCGCGAGGAGCTCCTGGATGATCGTATGGGCCGTTTCGTCGGCGCCGCAGACGATATCGTGTCCCTTGAGCCGACTGATGTCTTTTTCCATCTTGCGCCTCCCCAGGATGCGTTTGAGCTCACCCTCGACGACGAACGCGGTGATCGAGGTCACGGCGAAGGCGATCGTCCCCAGGCTGAGGATGATATAGGCCGCCGTGAAGATGCGGGCGGCCGGGTTTCCGCCGAGGTCGTGGGTTTCACCGTAGCCGACGGTACCGACGGTGATGACGGTCATGTAGACCGCGTCGAGGAGGGACCATTCGGGCCCGCCGATGACCTTAAAGCCGGCAACGCCGATGAGGAAGACGGTGACGAACAGCCCGAGGGAGATAAAGATGCGTTTGCGGCTGTCCATCGTGTTCCGGCCTCCGTCGCCCCGATTATACGAAAGCGGCGGCGCTTCCGCAAGGCGGCGCTCAGCGCTTGAAGAGATGGACGAGCTTCTTCAGGTATTCGAGGACGGACTTCTTGTCGGCGCCCGCTTCGATGTCCCGGGCGGCCAGGTCCTTGACCTTCCGCAGTGTCTCTAGGTTCGCCCGGTTCCGGCCGCTGACGACCTCGGCGACCGCCTCGGCCAGCTGGGGGTTGCGGGCGAGGAGCGAGGCCAGGGCCGGGGCCCGGATCTCGAGGAGCTCGGCTTCCTCGTCGACGACCACGGTGGCCGTCCGCGGCAGGCCGGTGAAAAGCGACATCTCGCCGAAGATACCGCCGCGGCCGACCTCGAACGAAGTCGTGTAAGTTTTCCCGCCCTCCTCGTAGACGATCTCGCCCCTGACCTTGCCGCGGGCGACGACGTAGCAGGCGTCTCCCGTTTCGCCCTGCCGGAAGAGGACCTCCCGGGCGCCGAAACGCACCCGCTCGGATTTCGCCGCGAGGTCGCGGACCTCGGCTTCCGAGAGGACCGACTGGCCGGCCCTCTCGCCCTCCTGGATGTTGAGGAACGTCGACTTCGAAAAGTCCTGGTAATTCCGTTCCCTGTCCGTGGCGATCTCGGCGATCCGGTCTTCCGACGGCCCGAGGGCGCGGAGGACGCCCCTCAGCTTGCTCTCGATGGGGACGGGGATCTCGACACCGCGCCGTCGGAGCTTGTGCCAGACGAGCCGGCCGACCTCTCCGGCGATGGCGGGTCGTTGCCCGTAGTCGGAGATCCAGAATTTCGCGACGTAGGACAATCCGAACTCGTCGTAGCTCAGCAGGTAGGCGGTCGGGGCGGGTTCGGCGAGAACCCCCGCCGTCTCCCTGGCCGCCTCGACCAGAAGTCCCAGAACGACGGCCGGCGGGGCCAGGAAGTCGACCTTGACCGGAAGAACGACGGCCGAGGCCCTGTCCGGCAGGGAGAAATTGACGATCGTCTGGGAGGCGACGACGGTGTTGGGGATGACGACGATGTTCGAGGCCCGGTCCCGGAGCCGCGTTTCCCGCCAGTTCGTGTCCACGACCTGGCCTTCCGTCTCCCCGACCTTGACCCAGTCGCCGCGGCTGAAGGATTTCGTGTAGTGGAGCGACATCCCGGAGAAGACGTTGCCGAGGACCCCCTGGAGGGCCAGGCCGAGGACGGCCGTCAGGATAGCCGAGCCGGCCAGCAGGGGCGTGATGTTGAAGCCGAGAAACCCGCGGAGGATGGCCAGGGCGGCCGCGATGTAGACGACGATCAGGAAAAAACCATGAAGGACGCGAGGCAGGGGAAACGGCCGCCTCTTTCTCTCGTACCGCGTCCGGACGAGGCCGTCGAGGAGCCGAACGAGGAAGAAAATGACGAAAAAGACGAAGGCGGCGTCGACGAACCTGAAAAACTTCGCCCCCAGCGGAAGGGCGGTTCGGAGAACCGGCAGCTTGGCCAGGCCGGCGGCGGCCAGGAGAGAGACCGGGAGGAGGAGCCGGGACGGCAGGCCGGTCGCGCCTTTCCCGCCGGCGGCCGCCGGCCGGACGAAAATCCGGCGGAGCAGGGCCATGACCAAGCCCGCCAGCGCGATGAAGAGGAGAGTGAAGAGGATTTGCCCGTATAGCGTCAACTCCGGAGAGAAGCTTTTCTCCATGGGTCATTCCTTTCCGAGCTTGAGGCCCTGGGCCGCCGCGAGCGTCGCTGGAAAGTGCCCGCGTGCTTCCCCCAGGATAATGTCTACCGCTTCGTCGGTGTGGGCGGGATTGAAATGGGCGAGGACGAGATGCCCGGCTCCGGCCCCGGCGGCGAGGGCCGTCCCGGCCAGCCAGGTCGAATGCCCCCAGCCTTTTTTCCCGGCTTCATATTCCCCGGGCGTGTACATGGCGTCGCAGACGAGATGATCCGCGCCGCGGGCGAAGGCGGCCAAGCGTTCGTCGATGCCCGCCTCCGGGTGCTCCGTGTCCGTGGCCAGGACGACGCTCGTCGCGCCGGCATCGAGCCGGTAGGCGACGCTGCCCTGGGGGTGGCGAAGGCGGCAGGCGGAAACCCCGATGCCTCCGGCGAGCGGCCCCGGTTCGAATTTCCGGAATTCTTTCCTGGCCGCCGTCCGGCCGAGCCCGAGGGGGAAATAAGGGTAGGCCATCAGCCCGGCGAGGGCGCTTTCCGTCTCCCGGGCCCCGGCCGGGGAATGGACGACGAGCGCCGTCCGGGGCGAGAAGAGGGGCGCGAAATCCGGGAATCCCATGATGTGATCGAGGTGGAAATGGGTCAGCAGGAGGTCGATACGGATGTCCCCGTCTTCCCTCTCGGCCATGATCCGGTCGCCCAGCTCGCGGAGTCCCGTTCCCGCGTCGATGACGATGTACTCTCCGAGCCCGACCCGGACCGACGAACAGGTCGTGTGCCCGCCGTAGCGGGCCCAGGCGGCCCCCGGCGCCGGCGCCGTTCCGCGGACTCCCCAGAATTCGAGTTCCATGGTCCTATCCTATTTTTTATC
The DNA here is from genome assembly GCA_041479905.1 of Candidatus Aminicenantia bacterium. GTDB lineage: Bacteria > Acidobacteriota > Aminicenantia > Aminicenantales > Saccharicenantaceae > RBG-16-66-30. Next base: position 40,772 of record JBGOYY010000012.1, on the reverse strand, counting down.
CAGCTCGTAGACGCCGTCCCAGTCCCCGGGCGGGGGCGAGGCGGCCGACTGCCGTGCCCGGCCGGCGTAGACCGTAGCGACGGGGTCGCCGGCGATGGCTTCGAACATGGCGGCGGCCTCGGAGAAGCGTTGTATCCGGTAGGTTTCGAGAGCCCGGCCGAACCGGGCCGCCTTCTCTAATTCCTCCGCCGGGACCGCGCCCTTTTCTCCGATGAGCTCGAAGACGCGGATGGGCTGTTTCTTTCCGACGACACGGATGACGTCCACTTCCCGGGCCAGGATATCGTCCCGCACCCGCCGCTCCGTCTCCTCGCCGACGAGGGTCGAAACCCCGTAGATCTTGCCGGCGCTTTCGAGCCGCGAGGCCAGGTTCATCGTGTCGCCCATGGCCGTGTAGTCGAAGCGCCGCTCCGAGCCCATGTTGCCGACGACGGCCGGGCCCGAGTTGACACCGATCCGCATCCGGACGTCGTGCCCGTAGCGGCCGCGGAACTCCTCGCGGAGCTCGGCCAGCCGTTGCCGGCAGCGGAGGGCCGCCCGGCAGGCCCGCAGGGCGTGGTCGGGCTGGTCGACCGGCGCGTTCCAGAAGGCGATGATGGCGTCGCCCTCGTACTTGTCGAGGGTGCCGCCGAGGTCGAGGATGATGTCGGTCATCTCCGAAAGGTAGGCGTTGAGGAGGCCGACGAGGTCCTCTGGCGAAAGCCCCTCGGAGATCGAAGTGAACCCGGCGACGTCGGAGAAAAAGGCGGTGATCTCCCGCCTCTCGCCGCCGAGCCGGAGGAGGGACGGGTCGGCCAAGACGCGGTCGATGACTTGCGGGCTCAGGTAATAACGAAAGGCGCTCTTGATGAAGCGGCGCTGGCGCCCTTCGATGCCGTAGTTGAGGAGCGAGGCGGCGATGAACGTCATGACGGCGGCGAAAGCCGGGGCGACGAACTCGGCCCAGAAGCCCGCCCGGACGGCCAGGAGGGAGCCGACCGCGGCCAGGCCCGGCAGGGCCAGGCCGAGGGCCGCCAGGTGCCGGATTTTTTTCAGCATCGTCGTTCCGATGCCGGCAAGGAGGGCCAGGAAGAGGACCGAAATCCAGGTGACGGCCGGCGGAGTTTCGCGGACAAACGTCTTGCCGACGAGGTTGTCGAGGGCCGTGGCCAGGATTTCCATCCCCGGATAGACGCCGCCGAAGGGCGTCGGGCGGAAGTCAAGCAATCCGGCCGCCGTCGTCCCGACGATGACGGTTTTGCCGGCGAATTCCCGGGGCTGAACCTGGGGCTCGAGGCCTTCTTCGATGCGGGCCTGGGAATTGATGATCGCGCCGATCGAGTAGGTTTTATACGTCCCGCGCGGGCCGAAAAAGTGGAGGATCATGTTTTCCGAACGGTCCAAGGGGACTTTGTGGAGGTCCACCCCGTCGGAGATGAATTCGGCTATAGCCAGGGGCAGGGCCGGAAGGAGCCAATCTCCGTAGCCAAAGACGAGCGGCAGCCGCCTGTAGACGGAATCACCGTCCGGGACGAACTGGACGTTGCCCATCTTCACGGCGGCCGCGGCCAGGATGTCGACCGGCAGGGATACTGACCTTGACAGAGGGACTGCCCACTCATCTGGAGATGAGGGGACTGTCCCTCTGGGACTGGCGGACCTGGCGAGGATTTCTTCCGCGACCGGGGCGGCCTCCTTCTCCTCGCGGCTGAGGAAGAAGGGCAGGAAGACGTTTCCCGCGCGGGTCATGGCCTCGGCCAGGAGCCGGTCGTCGTCGACGCCGTAGGTCGAATCCTCCGTCAGCATGAGGTCGAGAAAGACCGCCTTAGCCCCGCCTGCCTTCAGGAAGTCGAGGACGCCGGCGTAGATCTGCCGCGGCCAGGGCCAGCCGAGGCCCTGCTCTTTTTCGTAGACGTCCAGGCTGTCCTGGTCGACGGCCATCAGCACGATGTCCTTGGAGGCCTGTTCCGGGGCGGCGAGAAGCTGGAGGCGCGTGTCCCATGACTTCCACTCCAGGGGCGGGAAGACCTTCAGGAAGCCCAGGAGTAAGGTGAGGGCAAAAACGGCCAAGCCGACCGCGAGGCCTCGAAGAGCTTTCTTGCGGGCCGGAGATTTCGTCTTTTCGTTCGGCATGATCCGTTCACATCAGCATCGGGCGCGAAAGCGCCGGAGCCCGGTCAACGCAGGTTCTTGACGGCTTCGGCGAACCGGGCCGTCCGGACGTCGAGCTTCGCGGGCGCGGCGCCCAGGGCTGCGGTCTCGGTCTTCACCCTGGCCAGCCGGTCGGCCGGGCTCGGGTGCGTCTTGAACCAGCCCGCCGCCGTGCCGGAAGGCTTATGTTCCTCCATGCCCACGAGAAATTCGGCCAGCCCGCCGGGCGAATAGCCCGTCCGAACGGCGAAGGATAGGGCCAGCTTGTCGGCCTCGTACTCGAACTTGCGGTCATAGCCCCGCTCGACTAGGGTCTCGACGACGTCGCCGAGAACGCCCTCGAAGATGCCGGTGACCTTGGCCAGCTCCTCGGAGTTGAACTGCCGGGAGGCCTCGCTGCCGATGACCTTGAAAGCGTCCAGGAGGCGCGATTTCTTGATGGACTGGAGCCCGTGCCGCTCGGCGACGTGGCCGATCTCGTGGGCCAGGATGGCGGCCAGCGTTTCCTCGTCGCCGCAGCGTCTGACCAGGCCCTTGGTGACGAAGATGAATCCCCCGGGCGCGGCCATGGCGTTGACCTCGTCGGTGTCGAGGACGAGGAAATGATAACCCCCGTATGTTTCGGGTCGGTCGGAGTTGTAGGCGAGGACCGTTCCCATGACATTGATGTAGGAGTTCAGGGCCTCGTTCCGGTAGGGCATGTACTTCGAGAGGATGAGGGCGGCCGTGGCCCGGCCGATGTAGTATTCCTCTTCTTCGGTGATCTCGGCGAAGGTCGAGCGCACGACCTCGGCGGTCCGGACCAGGGACTGGGCGTCCTCCCGGCTGACCTTGCCCGTCGAGGCGATGAGGTCCGCGGCGCCCTGCTTGATGGCCTGACAGCCGGCCAGGGCGAGTGTTGCGGCGAGCGCGGCCGCCGCGAGGGCCTTCGTCCGGGCGCTCATCGGGCACCTCCGTATTCGCCGAGCTTGCCCTGTTTCAGGAAGGCCTCGACCTCGGCCGCCGTGGGTTTGACCTTTTCCATAGCGTCGACGGCGGCGAAATTGGCGGCCGCGTTCCCGGCCCGGTACTTGTCCTCGACCTGCTTATTGAAGCCCTTGGCGGCCAGGGCGACCTCGCCCGCGGAGGCCTGTGTTTTCATGGTCTTGTCCATGGCCAGGAGGTCGAGTTTCCTGGTTTCCACGGCCGTCGAGTGGAGCCATCCGACGACCCCGGCCTTCGTCTTGACCTTGACCCAGCCGTCGCGGGCCTCGAGCTTCTCCATCGTGTCCCCGGCCTTGATGGCGGCGACCGCGGGAGAGGTGAACTTGGGATCGCGCCGGATGCTTGTCGTCTTGATCTTGACGACGACGGTCTCGGCCAGGAGAAAGACGAAGACGACGAGAACCGTCGCGATGAGAAACGTCAACCGAGCGGGCTTTTTCATCCGAACCTCCTTCACGCGTTGAACAGTATCATATTACTTCTTCATGTCCCTATCAAAAGCCACGTTGGACGGCGAGAAGTTCGTCGCGCGGACGAAGTCGAGAGCTTCCTGGGCGCCGAAATCGCGGTCCATGGCGTTGTCTTCCCACTCGACCGAGAGGGGGCCGTCGTAGCCGATGGCGTTGAGCTCGCGGATGACGGCCTCGAAGTCGACGTCGCCGTGGCCGAGCGAGCGAAAGTTCCAGCCGCGGCGGACGTCGCCGAAGGGCAGGAACGAGCCGAGGATACCGGCTTTCCCGTCGAGGGTCACGGCCACGTCCTTCATGTGGACGTGGTAGACCCGGCCGGCGAACTCGCGGATGAAGAGGTGCGGCTCCATGCCCTGCCAGACGAGGTGGCTCGGGTCGAAGTTGAGGCCGAAGGTCAACCTGCAGTTGAAGGTGTCGAGGAGGCGCCTCGTCGTGTAGACGTCGAAGGCGATCTCGGTCGGATGGACCTCAAGGGCGAACTTGACGCCCTGCTCGTCGAACTCATCGAGGATGGGCGTCCAGAGGCCGAGGATCTTCTGGAACCCCGCCTCGACCATCTCCTCGGTCGTCGACGGGAAGGAATACCAGGCCTTCCAGATGGGCGAGCCCATGAACCCGTTGACGACGTAACAGCCCATGTTGCGGGCGGCCCGGGCCGCGGCCTTCATCTCCTCGACGGCCCACTTGCGCAGGGCTTCCGGTTTGCCTTTGACGGCATCGGGGGCGAAGCCGTCGAGCCGGGGGTCGTATTCGTCGCCGACGCACTGGCCGGCCAGGTGCGCGCCGAGGGCCCAGCACTTGAGGCCGTGCTTCTCGAGGACGCGCTTCTTCTCGCGGACATAGGCCGGATCGGCCGCGGCCTTGCGGACGTCCATGTGGTCGCCCCAGCAGGCGATCTCCAGGCCGTCGTAGCCCCAGGCGCCCGCCTTCTTGCAGACCTCTTCGAAGGGCAGGTCGGCCCACTGGCCGGTGAATAAGGTTACGGGTCTGGCCATAGATCCCTCCAACTTCCTTGAATCATGTCCCCATGTCCAGCCAAATCGCGCCTTTTGCCGAGCTTTCGACGCATTTCTCGGTGTATTTGACGCCTTGGACTCCTTCCTCGACGCCGGGGAAGTCGAGGTCGTCGGCCGTGAGCGCTTCTCCCCGGAGCTTCTTGGCCAGGGCCGTGATGAAGGTCGAGTAGACGTTGGCGAATCCTTCGAAATAACCTTCGGGGTGGCCCGACGGGAGGCGTGACAGGCTCTGGGCCCGGGCCGACATCGGGTCGCGGCCGCGGGAGAGCGTCGCGCTCGGCCGGTCCGGGCGTCCCGCCTCTGTCTTGATCATCTCTTCGAAGGTCTGGTAGAGGCGCTCCCGGGGAAGCCCGAGGGTGTCCCCCGTGGTCAGTGTATTATCGTGGCTTTGGGAGAAGGCGCCGCAGACGAGCTCTGCCTTGCCGTCCATGGCGACGGCCTTGCGGTGGACGTCGCCGATGAAGGCGCCTTGGCCGCCGCCGATCATGCCGTAGCGGAGCTTCGGCGTTCTTTCTCCCGAGGCCTGTCCTTCGATCATGGCCAGCATCCTTTTTATTTCGCCCCGAGCGCTTGCCGGATACGGTCGGCGGCGAGCTTGGCCTCCTCGACGAGAGCGGCGTCGGATTGGAGCGACTCGGCCGTCTTCAGCGCCGTGACGCAGGGGAAGCGGACGAGCATCGCCAGGACGAGCTTTTTTTCCTCCGAACGCGGAGATAGGGACAAGATCTTGAGAAGATCGCCGGCGGCCCCCTCGGGCCCTCGATACGGCTCGAGGCCGACCATGCGGATGAAGGCGCGGATGGCCAGGACGCGGTGGCTGAGGACGAGCGAGGTCCGGGCGACCTCGTAGACGTCGTCCCGAGCAGCCGGGGTCGGCCAATCGACGAGGCCGCGGACAGCCGCGTCGACCACGGTCTCGTCCGGGTCCGCGAGGGCGGCCCGGATCTGGGCCAGGCTGGTGTCGTCGCCGATCTTGCCCAGGACGCGGAGGAGGTCCGCCTTTTTCTTAGGGTCTTTTTCCGAGGCCAGGAGGTCCTTGACGGCCCCGGCGCGGCTGAGTTCCCTCGGGTTGGTGCGAGCGACCGCGGCGACGGTGTCCCGCATCGACTCACGGGCGGTTTCGTCTTCGAGGCCGAGAAGCAGGCCGAGGAGGTCGGGAATGTCCGCCGTCCCCGCGATATCGCGGAGCGCGGCCGCCGCCTTGGCCTTGAGCACGGGCGGAGAGGACTTGACCATGTCCATGAGCGCGGGCTTGGCGCCGGCGATGCGGCGCTCGCCCGCCGCTCGGACGAGCTCGGCCTTGACCGCGTCGTCGGACGTCTTGGGGATATAGGCCAGGATCGCGGCATCGACCTCGGCGCCCTTGAGCCGGGCCAGCGTCTCCCGCGCGGCGTCCTGCTCGGCGCCGGACGCCCTGGCGGCCTTGGTCGCCAGGAACGCGACCGACTTCGCGTCGCCGGCCTTGCCGATGGACCGGAGCGCGGCCAGTCTCACGTCGAGGGACGCATTTTCCGCGGCCGAGAGGAGGTAGGGGCCGACGGCGTCGGCGGGATAGCCGGCGAAGACGGCCGTAAGCTGGACCCGGGCCTCGACGGGAAGCCGGTCGAAAGAATCGGCCACCTTCCCGATCTCCCCCGGCCCGAAATTCGCCGGGACCATGGCGATCGCCGGGGCGAAGAGGACGGCGTCCTTGCCGGCGAGAGCTTTCAAGATGAGGCCTTTCCCGCCGCCTCCGCCCGCCGCTTCGATCTTCCCCTTGAATGCGGCCTGCCGCATGACCGGGGGAAGATCCGCGGCGAAGAGCTTGTCGTAGATGGCCGCGGCCCCCGGGTCATTTTCGGCCGCGAGGAGAAGGGCTGATGCCGCTTCGAGCTTGAGCGGTGGGCCGGCCTTGCCGAGCGTCGCAACGAGCGTGCGGACGGCTTCTGGGCCGCCGACCTTGCCCAGGGCCTTGACGGCGTCCGCGGCCGACGAGAGGTCCTTGCCGCCGGCCAGACGCTCGAGCGCCGGGACCGCCGCGGCCGACTTTCGCTCCCCGAGCGAGAAGACGATACCCTGCCGGACGTCGCCCTGGGATTTGTCCAACGCGGCGACGAGCGCCTGGTCGGCCTCGTTGCCCGGGATCCTCTCGAGGGCGAAGCGGGCCGCGTCCGTCGTCTCCGGCTTGAGGACGAGCGCCGCAAGAGCGGGCACCGAATCCGGGCCGCCGATGAGCCGCAGCGCCCGGCAGGCCGCCATCAGCCCGCCCGGCGCGGGCGAGCCCTGGATGAAGCGGAGCAACCCGGCCTCGGTTTCCCGGCGGGCCTGAGGGTCGTCCTTATGCGAGAAGACATAGGCCCGGAGCCGCGTCAGCGCCCCGACGCCGTGGGCGAAGTCGTAAGACTGGAGGGCTTTGAGGATGGTCTCGAGCGATTCGGAAGGCGCCCTGGCCGTCGCCGCCTGCGGGCTGGCCGCGGCGGCGGCGATCCCCAGAAACGCGAAAAGGAGGAGGGCCGAGAACGCGATCTGCTTCTTCATCTTTGTCATTTTCGGCCTCCTTATTCCGGCAGCTGCCAGGGTTTGCGGTACGAGTGGCCGAGGAGCCGCTCCGCCTCGGGGTCGCCGATGATGGTCTCGGTGGCCGGGTCCCATTTTATCTTCCGGCCGACCTCCATGGCGATGACGCCGAGATGACCGACGCTGGCCGAGCGGTGGGCCGTCTCGGCCGGCGCGATCGTCTTGGACCGGTTGCGGACGCTGTCAAGGAAGTTCTGGTAATGGTCACGGCTCTTGGTGAGGCGCACCTCTCCGGGCCCGATGGCCTCGCGCTTCAAGCTCCCGGGCTCGGCCTCGAATTGGCCGCGGTCGACCCAGATCCAGCCGTACTCGCCGATCCATTTGGTGCCGCTCCAGATCTCGTCGTGGCCGCCGGCCAGGACCATGGGCGTCCCGTCGGCGTATTTGGCCTTGACGTAGTAACGGGTCGGGCTGTTGTAGATGCCCGACGTCGGGAACTCGCCGGTCGCTTCGATCTCGACGGGGCCGGTCTCGTCCCAACCCATGCCCCAGTGGGCGATGTCGAGGTGATGGCCGATCCAGTCCATGTACTGGCCGCCGCCGAAGTCCATGTTCCAGCGCCAGTTCATATGGACGCGGGCCTTACAGTAAGGCCACCAGGGCGCGGGTCCGACCCAGAATTTGTAGTCGAGGTTCGCCAGTGGGGCGACGAGCGCCTCCTGGCCGAAGGTCCCGGCGAAGTCGTAGTGCCCCGAGGGGAGCCCGACCTCGATCCGCTTGACCTTGCCGATGCGGCCGTTGCGGACGAGCTCCGAGGCCTGGTGGAAGTTCTCGACGGAGCGCTGCCAAGAACCGGTCTGCCAGACGCGGCCGTAGCGCTTGACGGCGTCGCAGAGGGCCCGGCCTTCGCACAGGTTGTGGGTCAGCGGTTTCTCACCGTAGACGTCGAGACCCGCCCGGAGAGCCGATATGGCCAGGATGGCGTGCCAGTGGTCGGGGACGGCGATCGACACGGCGTCGAGGTCCTTGCGCAGGAAGAGCTCCCGGAAATCGTGGTAGGTGGCGCAGGCCTTGTTGCCGTACCTCTTGTTGACCATGCCCCGGGCCATGGCCAGCGGCTCGGTATCGAGGTCGCAGACGGCGACCCACTGGACCTCGGGCTTCTCGAGGAAGCTCGCCATGTTGCCCGGGCCCATCATGCCGAAGCCGATGCCGGCCATGACGATCCGGTCGGACGGCGCCACGGCGCCATCTTTGCCCAGGGCCGAGGCCTTGACGATCGTCGGGAACCCGGCGATCCCGACCGCGGCGGCCCCGCCGGCGACGGCGACTGTCTTGAGGAAATGCCTCCGGTTCATTTTCTTATTCACGTTTTTTTCCCTCATGGGACTTCCTCCGTTTTGCCGTGGTGCTTCAGACGAGCGGCGTTTTCCCCGGGACGGCGACGGGCTCGACCGGAAGCGGCCCGAACTCGAATTTCGCCGGCGTCAGGTCGAGCTTGGAGGCGTTCATGGCCCAATCCCAGGAGATCGCCCGGCCGGTGTAAGCGCTCATCCGGCCCATGATGGCGCAGAGGGTGCTTTCGGCGACGCGTTTGCCTTCGTTGAGCGGTTTCCCGGCGCGGATGCCGGCGATGAGGTCGGTGTGCTCTTGGACGTAGGGATTGATTTCGTCGCCTTCGAACTTCCAGGCGTTCGGCCCGGAGATCTCGCCGTAGCCCATGGCCGAGCCCTTCGTGCCGACGATCTTTTCCTCGACGCGGTCGCTGCAGCCCGGCGTCTGGCGGCACATGCTCATGACGCGGGCGCCGCTCGGGTACTCGAACTCGACGGCGAAGTGGTCGAAGATATTGCCGTATTCGGGCGCGGTCCGGACCTGGCGGCCGCCCATGCCCATGACCTTGACCGGCGTCGCGCCGAAAGCCCAGTTCATAACGTCGATGTTGTGGACGTGCTGTTCGACGATGTGGTCGCCCGAAAGCCAGGTGAAGTAGAGCCAGTTCCGGCACTGCCATTCCATGTCGGTCATCTGCGGCGTCTGCTTGACCACCCAAAGCTCGCCCTGGTTCCAGTAGCACTGGCCCCCGACGACCTCGCCGATGGCCCCGCCGTGGATCCGTTTCATGAGCTCGAGGTAGCGGGCCTGGTGGCGGCGCTGGGTGCCGGCGACGATGGCCAGGCCCTTCTCGCGGGCCAGTTCCGAGCTGGCGATGACCGAGCGGATCCCGACCGGGTCGACGGCCACCGGCTTCTCCATGAAGACGTGCTTGCCCGCTTCGACGGCCGCCTTGAGGTGCAGGGGCCGGAAGCCGGGCGGCGCAGCGGTGACGATGAGGTCGACCTCGGGCAGAGCGCAGACTTTCTTGTAGGCGTCGAAGCCCGCGAAGCACTTATCGGGCGTGACCTTGACCTTGTCCGCGTGTTTTTCCTTGAGCCGGGCGAGCGAGCTCTGGACGCGGTCGGCGAAGAGGTCGGCCAGGGCCACGACCTCGACGCCGGGCGCGGCGTCCATGCAGTCGATGGCTGCGCCCGTGCCCCGGCCGCCGCAGGCGACGACGCCGACGCGGACGGTGTCTGCGCCGGCTGCGAAGAGGCCTCCGGAGCCCGAAACGACCGCCGCGAGCGAGGCCATGGAGGCGACCGACGTCGTCTTGATGAAGTCCCGTCTGGTCATGCCGAAGATGGTGTCTTTTTTTTCGTTAATCATGTTCTCTCCTTTTTTCAATTTAGAAGGCGTCGGCGGCGCGGTAGGCCTCGAGGAGGGCCTTTTCGCCCTCGAGGCCGGCCTTGCTCTTGCCGTGCTCGAGGCAGAGCACGCCCTGGTAGCCCTTGTCGTGGATGTGCTTGAAAATATTCCGATAGTTCATCTCGCCCGTGCCCGGCTCCTTCCGTCCCGGCGAGTCGCCGACGTGGAAGGCCGCGATCTCGTCCCAGCAGGCGTCGATGTTGGGGATGATGTTGCCCTCGGTGATCTGCTGATGGTACATGTCGTCGAGGATCTTGACGGACGGGCTCCCGACGGCGCGGCAGATCTGGAAGGCCTGGGCCATCTTGGTCAGGAAGAGGCCGGGGTGGTCCTTCGGATTGAGGGGCTCGAGGACGATGACGAGACCCGAAGGCTCGCACAGCCCGGCGAACCGCTTGAGGTTCTCGACGACGTTGGCCGTCTGGTAGTCCCAGTCGAGGCTCTCGTCGAAGCGGCCGGGGACGGCGAGGGCCCACTTGCAGCCGGTCCGCCGGCCCGTTTCGACGGCCGTCTTGAACCGTCCGGCGAGCATGTCGCGGACGGCCGCGTCCCGGGTGACGAAGGACTTGACCTTGAAGTCGGCGTAAGCGACGAAGGGACCAATGGTCAGACCGAGTCGGGTGGATTCCTTGGCCAGGACCTCCTGCTCGGCGGGAGGCCGGCCCATCAGGCCGTTGTCGAACCAAGCCTTGAAGCCCTGGTCGGCGATGAACTTGAGCTGGTCGGCGGGTTTTTTCCCGGCGTGGGCCTCGAACATCCCCAGGTCCGGAGCGTACTTGAGTTTGAAGCCGCCGCCGGCGGTCACTGCGGATTTGGTCTGGCCGGACACGCCGAGCGGTGACAGGGATGCGGCCGCCGCCCCGAGAACCGCGGTCTTGAGGAAACCCCTCCGAGTCGAGCGGTTGTCTCGATTTCCCATAGATACCCTCCTTGCCCGAATTTCGGGGCGGCGAAAGGACAGACTCCGAGTACGGAATCTAATCTTTTTTCGCCCACGACACCGAGATTCTATTAAAAGGAGGGGGCTAATTCAATCCCCTTCGCGGGATTCCATGGATATACGTCCATGGAGGAATAGTGAATTCCCCGCTTCGGGGACAGGCGCTCCAACGCCTGCAATCCAAGAGATCCCACGGACGTAGGTCCGTGGAGCTTCAGCCGTGAAGAAAAAAAGGGGGGATTTGACCCGGACCGGGGCATGGCCTACACTGAAGAGAGGAGAGTATCGCGCATGAAACCATGGATAGCGATTCTTTTTATGACCATCGCCGCCGGCGCGGTCGTGAAGGCCCGGGCCGGGACCAAGCTCCTCGAGGTCGTCCTCTCTGTCGACATCCAGAGATACCTCGGCACGTGGTACGAGATCGCGACCATCCCCCAGCGTTTCCAGAAGGGCTGCGTCGGCGTCACGGCCCATTACTCGCTCCGCGACGACGGGGATATCGATGTTATCAACACCTGCCGCGAGGAGACGCTCGACGGGCCGGAGCGCTCGGTCCGCGGCAAGGCCTGGATCGTGGATAAGACAACCAACGCCAAACTCAAGGTCCGTTTCTTCTGGCCTTTCGCCGGCGCCTACTGGATCATCGAGCTCGACAAGGACTATCAGTGGGCCGTCGTCGGCCATCCCAACCGGAGCTACCTCTGGATCCTCAGCCGGACGCCGCCGATGGACGGGGCGGTCTACGAGGAGCTCCTCCGCCGGATCGCGGCCAAAGGCTACGACCTGAGCAAGATCAAAAAGACCCTCCAGCCCTCATAAAACCCTACTAAAATAGTAGGAAATAGGACAGGGGCGACCCCCTTTTCGGACATCCGCCGGTTTCCGTTCCCGGTCCCTAGCCCGCCCCCTCCCGCCGTGCACGTTGGCATGAAACTTGCACTACTTTTCAAGTGGCAAGCACAGAGCAAGCCAATGAGATTCAGCGGCACTTCAGGGAAAATGAAGGCCGCAAGGCAGAAAGGAGACCTCGATGAAACTCATCAGACTGGCGTTGATCGCTCTCGTCATCTCGGCGACGGCCTATCCGCAGACGGCGGACCTGGGCATGGGCGCATTTTCCAACGAAAAAGGCGCCATCCTCATAGCCGTCGACGCCGCCCTGGTCAACCAGGCGATCGACAGCCCTTACGTCATGTTCGTCGTTTTTCTGGCCGCTAAGGACAAGGGCCAGTCCATCAGCGTCGCGGCGAAGGACGTGGTCATGGTCTACAAGGGGCAGGAATATCGCATGCCCTCGCTGAAGGACCTCCGGGATGACTACCGGGGCGAGATCCGGGATATCGATTTTTACCGGCACCTGGGCAAGGAGGGCATCAACGCCTCTTGGGCCAGGCTCTATGAGTTCCCGGAGAAGGCGAATTTCTTCCCTCCGCTTACGCTCAGGTCGACGCTCGCGGTGGACGAAGGGCACATGGCCGCGTTCAATGGGTTCCTGACGCCCATGTACTTCAAGAATCCCGGCTTCGCCAAAGGGGACAAGCTGACGATCAAGGTCCGGGACACGAAAAACCCGCAACTCACCGGAGAGTGCGAGGTCGTCCTCGACTGACGGCTGGAGGCTATTTCACTTCGCCGGGACGAGGGTGACTTTTTCCAGGTTCATGGCGTGGTTGTTGACGACGGACGTGATCCTGACCCGGAGCTTGTGCGCACCCGCCCCGAGACGGATCTTGCCCACGGAAAACGTCGCCGGGAAATAGACGCTCGGCGAAGATTCCGTCGGAGCGGCGATTTTCTGTCCGTCCACCTCGACCTCATACGCGGCCTTGCCGCCCCACATGCTGGCGTAGGAAGCCAGGATTTCGAAGGCCCCGGCCTTGTCCGTCGTGAAAACCCACTCCGGGTAGTCGTTGACGTTCTGCCAGTTGGCCAGCATCGTTGTCCGGTAGAAATGGTCGATATAGGCGCGCTGGCCCATCTCCGACTGGATGTCGGCGAGATAAACGGGGAGTTCGATCCGCCCGTCCTTTCCCGGGACGATCCTGTAGGGTTCGACAACGGGCGGTCCCTGGAGCTCGACGACAACCACCGTCGCGTCGGGATCGCGCTCACGTTCCGGGAGGGTGATGATGACGTCCTTCCCTGCCCGCTTGAATGGCAAAGGCCTCCCCGGGCCCGTTAAAAGATAAGTTTTTTTCACGTCCGTTTTGAGCCCGGGAAGGCGGATCCTGCCGTCCGCGGGCCAGCCCATGACGTGGATGTAGAGTCTGTTGCCCTTGACCGTGCATCGGCCGAAGAAGGGCAGGCGCTCGAAGACGCTGGCCGTCGTCCCGTAGATCGCTTCGCCGTTCGTTTTCAGCCATTCGCCCATCCGCTTCAGCCGGGCGACGAAATCGGCCTGGATGCGGCCGTCGGGCTGGGGCCCGACGTTGAGGAGGAGGTTGCCGCCCTTGCTGACGATCTCGATGAGTTGTCGGATGAGCTGGCTCGAGCTGTGGAATTCGGTCTCGGTACGGTTGTAGCCCCAACCGTTCCAGTTCATCGTGTAACAGGCTTCCCACAGGCGGGGTGAACCGTCGGGGTTGCGGACGCCCGTGGCCGGGACGTAGTTTTCGGGCGTGCCGAAGTCGCCGTGGCCGGGCTCGCGCTTGAACAGCCGGTCGTTGATGAGGAGCGTCGGCTTCAAGCCGAGAAGGATTTTTTCGATGGCGAAGGCCCGCTGCTCTTCGTTCGAGTGCTCCCACTCGCCGTCGAACCAGAGGACGGCCGGGTCGTATTTCGTCACGAGCTCCTTGAGCTGGTTCGTCGCGAAGTCCATGTAGCGCCCGAAGTCGGCGCCCTTGGAATTTCGGTCGGTCTCCCAGTCGCGGCGCGGCAGGTAGTCGGGATGGTGCCAGTCCATGATCGAGTAGTAGAAGCCGAGCGGGATGCCGGCCTTCTTCATCGAGGATGAGAGCGGACCCAGGATGTCTTTCCCGTACTTGGCCTTCATGATGTCGTAGTCGGTGTAATGGCTGTCGAAGATCGAGAAGCCGTCGTGGTGCTTCGAAGTAATGATGACGTATTTCACGCCGGCGTCTTTCGCCAGCGCGGCCCACGCGTCCGGGTCGAAGTCGACCGGGTTGAAGTTGTCGGCGTAGTACTGGTACTCCTTGAGCGGGATCTGGAGGAGCTGGCGGGCCCACTCCTCGCGGCCGATCATGGAGTAGACGCCCCAGTGGATGAACAGGCCGAATTTGGCTTCCCGGAACCACTGGAGGCGGTCAGGCGTCTGGACCTGGGCCCCGAGGGGCGGGGCCGTGGCGGCGAAAATCGTTGAAAAAACAAGAAATGCCGCGAAAAAGGCGATCGTCCGGGTTTTCATGTTTCGACCTCTCCTCCTCGACGAATGTCCCAAGATTAGGACTCTTCTCCCGATTTCCGGGAAGTCCTCTCTTCGGCTTGGCGAAGGATATCACCCTTAGCCCCCCGGTCCCCCCCGGGACCAGTCCCGGCGGTCCCCCCGCCTTCGGCGGGTCCCCCTCCGCTACGGGGGTCGTCAGGGCGATATCCATCGCCGCCTTACGAAGGACTTCCTCGATCTTGGAAGAAGAACCAAGATTATCCCCGGGGGGGGAGGCCTGTCAACGCTTGAGATAGAGCTTCGGGTCGAGCCCGGAGTCCGGCGGCAGACGCCACATGAAATCCGGGTCGATGCGGGGCTCGTCCGTCCGGTGTTTTTCCATGAGGGCGACTTTTCTCCGTATGAGCTCCGGAAGGTTCGTCCCGTACATGTTGAAGGTCTCGCCCGTGGGGTCGACGGGCATGAACCGTGTCTTCGACTCTTCGAAAAGCGCGGCCAGAGCGCGGGCGTTCCCGACCTCGTCGTCGACCATGGCCCTGACCATAACCAAGCGTCTCTCTTTTTCGGCCGGGTCTTTCGTCTCGATATAGCCGTGGACGCCGGCCACCCAGGCCGCGGTGTTGCGCAGGGTCCGGAAATAGCAGCGCAGGGCCCGGAGCCGGTCGATCTGGTCGACGAAGACCGAATGTGCTTCGCCCTTCGCCGATTGGACCGCGTCCCTCAGGACCCCGATCGCCTCGTCCAGAGGCTTCCACGTCCGCTGGTCGGCCTGGGCCACGACCGCGTCCGCCTGGTCGCGGGTCATGAGCGTCCAGAGGATGTCCGTGCCGAGGTCGACGAGGTTGGGGTTATTGAAGGTCACGGTCATGTATTTCTCGTAGTAGGCGCGTTCGGCCTCCGGGATCTTGCCGATGTCCGGGGCGAAGGGCCGGACGAGGAGCCGATACCAGGGAAAACCCCAGTTGTTGTCGCCGTAGAGCCCGATCGACGGAAAGCCGCGGACGGCCGTGTCGCAAAGCCGCCAGGCCTTGACCAGGGCCGGGGCGCCGCTTTTTCCAACGAGGCGTGAGGCCGCCGCCGCAACGACGGCGTCGACGTCCGCGCCCGCGTCGAAGTTGAGCGCCCGCAGGATGTCCCGATTGACGTCATAAGGGGCGAGGGGCGCCGGGTCGACCGTGACCTGCGCCTTGTCGAAGCCGGCTGCCTGGAGGCCGCGGACCTCTTCGGCCGCAAGCCAGGGCGTGGGAACGCCCAGGAGGTAGTTGTTCTGGAGGCGTGTCGTCGTGAAGATCTCGCTGCCTTTCGCCGGCAGGGCCTTGAGCCGCCGGCCGCGGGGCGAGTCGTCGAGCTCTTTCGGGGCGACCCAGAGGTCGAGCCCCTCGGTCAGGCCGTCGAGGATGAATTCCTCCTCGTTCGAGAAGGAGAAGAGGTTGAAGAGGAGGCGGAAGTCGGGACGGGTCTCGGCGGCCGCGTCCCGCAGGGTTCGGAAATAGCGGAGGACGTTGTCGGCCGCGGCCTTGGCGATGGCCTCGTGGGACTTCCACTCGCGGACAAGATAGGCGCCGCCGTTGCGGCCGGCGTAGAGGCTGGCCGTGTACTCGAAACCCGAGCCGCTGTCGTTCGTCCAGAGGTAAATGTAGCCGAGTTCGGGGACCTCGTGCATCAGCCGCCGCATGAGCTCGGCATAGTGCCAGCGGACGGCGGGATGGGAGAGGGTCAGCGTGAAGCGCGGGCGATAGCTGCGGAAAGGGTGGTCGACGCGCGCCCCGCGGAGGTAGGGGTACTTTTCGAGAACGGCATCGGGGACGGAGCGGGGCGAGCTGATATTGAGGCCGGGCGTCAGGCCGTATTTGACGGCCAGGCGGGCGTTCTCCTTGAGAAGCGACAGGTTGGCCTCGAGATATTCGGGTGAGTAGGCCCCGGCGTTGAGGGGCGTCTCGACGAACTGGTCGAGGTCGGGGCTGAAATAGTAAAAACGGTAGTAGATCTCTCCGGGCGGCCCCTGCTCGGCCGGCATGTCCTTGGCCAGGGCGTTCACCGGCACGTGGCTGAAACCGAGGCGGGCCAGATCGCGGACGGAGCGCTCGGCGTCGTAGCCGGCCGCGACCCGCTTCGGGTTGGCCAGGTAATTGTCACCGCCCTCGAGGCGCGAAAAACGGGGGACGATGACTTTTCCGTTCTCGAACCCGGCGGCGTCGAGCGCGAGCCAGTCCTCCTTGAGCAGGGAATAGAGCGCGTAAAGGAGGTGGGGCGCGGACGTCGTGAGCTCGCCGCTTCCGTCAGGGGCGAGCTTGAGGAACATCCAGCCTTTCCTGCCGGACTCGCGGAGGGTGTTGGGCGACGGGCCGGCGAGGAATTTTTCGTCGGCGATGGCGATGCGCATGACGCCCTTTTCGTTCCGCCCGGCCTGGCCGGGGGTCTCGATCTCGGCCTGGGGCGCGAGGTCGTGGCAGAATTCATCGGCCACGGTCCGGTCGACGGGACGTCCGTTCGCGGGGATGGCCAGGACGCGGATGTTTTTCAGGGCATCGGCGACCGTCGATTTGCGCTCGGCGGCGAAGCCCAATCCGAACAGGCAGAGAACCCCTAATATCATAACGGTTCTTCTCATGGCCGCCTCCTCTTTATATCCATTCATTCTATGAGATTCCCCGAAGCGGACGCAAGCGACCGGGTTGCCGGGCGGCTCTCGTTCCCGGGCCTGAGAAAATCCGGCCGCGGCGAGCGTTGCTTTAATGAAGGCATTAAGAGGCGTTTCCCCGAGGTCCCATGGCGCATCGATTCCTTTCCCGGCTGGCCGAGGTCATCTTCGACCAGGTCCCCTCGGACCAGGCCCTTTTCCGGACGCTCGACGGAAAAGGGAACAAGGTCTTCGAAACCTCCAAGGGGATGGATGGGACGAACGGCGGAGGGGGACCCATCCGGGACACGGACGAAACGATTGTCCGCCGTGTCCTCGAGATAGGCCGGCCTGTCCTCGTCACGGACCTTGCTTCGGAGCCGCTCTTCGCCGACCTGGAGCTCGACGGGAGCCGTCATCCCCGGAGCCTTCTGGCCTATCCCTGGACGCTCCAGGGCCTCCCTGCCGGCGTCGCCTACCTGGCCCGAAACGGCGGCGGCCGTCCCTTCACCCGGGAAAACATGGAGTTCCTGACCCTGGCCATGTCGCCCGTCCTCTACTTTTTACGGGGAAACGGAAGCCGCGGCCCGGAGGGTGGGGCGTCCTCGCGGGATGACGACGGAGCCGGGAGCCCTTTCATGGGGACAGCGCTCCCCGTCCGGCGTGTCCGGGCCATGATCGAAAAAGTTCGGGACACCGACGCGCCCGTCTTCATCTCGGGGGAGAGCGGGACGGGAAAGGAACTCGCCGCCAGGATCATCCACGAAACGGGGCGGCGTCGGGCCGGCCCGTTCGTCGCCGTCAATTGCGCCGCCATCCCTGAAGCCCTCATCGAGAGCGAACTCTTCGGCCATGCCCGGGGGGCCTTCACCGGCGCCGTGAGGGACAAGACGGGCCTGGTCGAGGAGGCCACGGGCGGGACGTTCTTCCTCGACGAGATCGGCGACCTGCCGCTCGCCCTCCAGTCCAAGCTCCTCCGCGTCCTCGAAGAGAAAAAAGTCCGCCGGGTCGGCGAGACGCGCAATCGCGCCATCGACGCCCGATTCGTCAGCGCCACGAACAAGGACCTCGACCACGAGGTCGAGCGAGGCCGTTTCCGCCAGGACCTCTACTACCGGCTGAAGATCATCGCCATCGACCTGCCGCCCCTCCGGGAAAGGCCGGAGGACGCCCTGCTCCTCCTCAATCACTTCCTCGACGAATTCTCCCGATCCATGGACCGGCCCCGGCCTTTCCTCTCGCCCGTCGCGTTGGAGATGCTCCTGCGTTACCCCTGGCCCGGGAACGTCCGCGAGCTCCAGAACGAGGTACAGAGATGCCTGGTCATGGCCGACGGGGCGCCGCTCATCCTCGAGGAGTACCTCTCGCCCAAGATCAACCCGGCGGGGGAAACCTATTCGCGCGCCTCCCATCGCTTCTCCGAAGCCAAGGCGGATTTCGAGAAGCGGTTCCTCAGGGAAGCCCTGGTCCGCTGCCGGTATCACCGCACCCGGACAGCGGCCGAAGTGGGCCTGACCCGCCAGGGGCTTTTCAAGCTGCTAAAGAAATACGGGATAGATCCGAAAGCCGCTCAGGCCGGACCGCAGCCGGATCAGTAAAAGAGGGACAGTCCGACGGCCCCTCTTTGTTGAAGAGGGGGGCGGGTTATGCTACATTCGCCCTATGGCCGAGACAAAAGATGAGGCCCGCGTCTTTTCGCTGACCTGTCCCTGCTGCGAGGCGACCCTCTGGGTCGACGACGAAACTCGGGCGGTCCTGCGCTCGGAGAAGGCCAAGAAGAAGAAGGGTTCGCTCGACGACCTCCTGGTCAAGGAGCACAAACGGCAGAGCGAGTTCGACCGCAAGTTCGACGCCACGTTCGAGCTCCAGAAGGAAAAGCACTCCAAGGCCGACGAGCTGTTCAAGAAGGCGCTCGAGAAGGCCGAGAAGGGCGAGGACGAAGAACCCGCGGCCTAAGGCCGCGCGGCCTTCTCGTTAGGTGACGCCACCCGTTTTGGCTGCGAGGGGAACCACCCGTTTCCCCCGGCCCCCGGGAACCAGTCCCGGCGGTTCCCCCATCGGTACCCGATGGTGCCCCCTCCGCTACGGGGGCTCCGGATGGTTCCCCTCACAGCCCGGGTGGCGTCAAAGAGGTCCCTTACGTACATCGGAGCTAAAACGTGCGGAGTCAGCTACCGGGCTGCGTCTCGTCCTCGCGAACCCGCGGCGACATCGTCCACTTGGTGAAGCCGAAGACGGCCAGCATTACGACGGATAGATAGTTCATGAAAGCCCAGGGCAGGTAGGCGAAAGTTGACACGCCCAGGGTCCCGGTGATGTAGACGCCGGCCATGCTCCAGGGGATCAGGGGTACGATGATGCCGCCGCTCTCCTCGATGATGCGCGACAGATTCTTGGCGGCTAGATTCTTCTTCTTATAAACGGGCGCGAGAAGGTCGGCCGGCAGGATCATCGAGAGATAGGAGCTCCCGGTGATCATGGCCGAGAGGACGGCCGCGCCGATCGTCGTCAGGACGAGGCTCCAAACCTCCCGGGTGAACTTCATCACCCGCTCCAGGATGACGGCCAAACATCCCGTCCTTTGCATGATGCCGCCGAACGCGAAAGCGGTGAAGGCGATGAGCTGGGTCTCCATCATGCTCATCATGCCGCCCTTGGCCAGGAGCCGGTCGACGACCTCGACGCCCGTCCGCGCCGGGAGGCCCGAGTTCATGGCCGTGGCCACGACGGTGAGGGGGATCTTCTGGACGAGGACGGCCAGGGCCGCGGCGACGAGGGAGGACAGGATCATAGCCGGGATGGTCGGCTTCTTGGCCACGGCGAAATAGAAGATGACGACCATGGGCAGGAGCAGGAGGACGCTGAACCGGAAGTTCGACTTGAGCGTGCGGAGGATGAGGTCGAGCGTGTCCGACTGGACGGCCACCGCGCCGTACTTCAGGCCGACGAAGAAATAGATGGCCAGGCCGGCCAGCCAAGCCGGCACGGCCGACCACATCATATGCTTGATGTGGTCGAAGAGGTTCGACCCGGAGATGACCGTGGCCAGGTTGGGGATGTCGGAGAGAGGCGACATCTTGTCCCCGAAATAGGCGCCGGCGACGACCGCCCCGGCCGCCGGGCCGAGAGGGATGCCGAGGCCCATGGCGATACCGATGAAGGCCACGCCCACCGTGCCGATCGTGCCCCACGAGGTCCCCGAGGCGATGGCGACGACCGACGAGACGAGGCAGGCCGTGGCCAGGAAGAACTTGGGCGAGATGAGCTTCAGGCCGTAATAAATGACCATGGGGATGGTGCCGCCGGCCATCCAGGACCCGACGAGGATGCCGACCGAGAGCATGATCAGGATGGCCGGCATGGCTTTATGGATGCTGTCGACGATGCCCCGCTCCATGTCCTTCCACTTGAACCCGAGGGCGAGGCCCATCGTCGCGGTGATCGCGGCCGCGGCGACGAGGAGGACCTGGGCCTTGATCTTGTAGACGCCGTAGCCGACGCCGAGGAGGAGGGCCATGGCGATGAGCGGAATGAGGGCGACCCCGAACTTCGGTGGTCGTCCGACCGCCGGAGTCGGGGACTCCGTAATTAGGTTGGGGGAGGTCGTCTTGTCCATCGTCCATCTCCAGTGAAGAACGAGAAAAGAGGGCTGTCCCTCTTTTAATTACTGAACGTGCCGCGGACGAGGAGCCGTCCGCCGGCCATCATCCTTTTTCCCCGGGCGAAGACGTCGCTCAGGGCGAGATTGTCGTCGATGACGACGAGGTCGGCTTCCCGTCCCGGCTCGATCCGGCCCTTTTTTCCGAGCTTGTAGAACTCTGCCGCGTTGGTCGAAAAAAGCCGGGCGGCCGTTTCGGGAGGCAGGAGGCCCTTGCGGAGAACGTCCCCGAACTTGCGGAAGAGGTCCTTCTCCGTGGCGATCGTCAGCCGGACGAGCCGGCCGCTCTCGTCGAAAACGGGGATACTGCCGTTGCTGTCCGAGCTGAGCATCATCCGGCCGAATGGGAGGCCTTTTTCCCGGAAGCGGGCGATGCAGTCTTCGAGACTCACCTCCGGGTCGGGCGGGATGGGATCCGGCCCGACGGTGATATCGATGGAACCGCCGCCGGCGACCCATTCGAGGCCCTCTTCGAAAAGCTCCGGGTTGCGGCTGATGTGGGTCGGGACAAACTGGCTCGCAGGGATCTCCGTTTCGCGGACGAGCCGGAAGAGAAACTCGAGCCGGCGCTTGCCGTCGCCGAGATGGAGGTGGAGGACGCCGGCCTTCCCGCCGAGCATCCCCCCGACGCGGCATTCGGCCGCGAGCCTCGCGACCTCGTCGAACGTCGGCTGCGAGGAGCGGTGGTCGCTCACGGCGATCTCGCCCGCGCCGACGACCTTGTCGACGACGATGAGGTCGGAACGGACGCTTCCGGTCAGGGTCCGGACGGGGATCTCGTAGGACCCCGAATAAATGAACGTCGAGATGCCCTCGAGCTCGAGCGCCCGGGCCTTGGCCAGGAGGGACGTCATGTGGCGGGTGACACCGTCGGTCCCCAGACAGCCGATGACGGTCGTGACGCCGTTCGAGATGATATCTTCGATCCTGATCTCGGGAGCGCGCGTCGCCGGGCCGCCTTCCCCTCCGCCCCCCAGGATGTGGACGTGGGGGTCGATGAGCCCGGGGAAGACGCGCTTCCCGGCCGCGTCCACGGTTTCGGCCTCGAGGCCGTCGACCCGGATGCGGCCCGGTTCGGCCACGGCCTCGATCGCGCCTCCGGCGAGCAGGATATCCTTCCGGCCGAGCGGCTCAGGGGCAAAGACGTCTCCGCCGCGAATCAGAGTGACCATGGGCGCCTCCTTACCCGGACGGCACCTAAATTATCACGCCTGACGGGCGTTCGCAAGCGGCCGCTCCGCCCCGGGCGCTCTTTGAATTTCCCGGGCGGATTTTGTAGAATAGTCCCACGCCCATGGCCACGTTCGAGGAAGAATTCAAGCGCATCGAAAAGTCCGTCGACCGCGTGACGCGGGCGTTTATTTTCCCCAAGAAAATCGATCTCCGCGGCGGCGAGAACTTCGTCCAAGAGGGTCCGAACATCATCATCGGGAACCACATCGGGAGCTACAAGGACGTGGCCATCATGCTCCGGACCGTGCCGCGGATGATCTTCTTCACCGCCAACAAGATGATCTTCGATAAGAAAGAGGCGAGCGAGCTCGTCCTCCGTCACCTCCATCGGCACATGGGCAAGTTCGGCGGGTTCGTCCATCTCATCCTCATCCCGATCTACTCCTACCTGGTCCACTTCGTGTCCGGGCATGTGGCCAAGATCGGCTCCATTCCCGTCGACATCTACGGCAGCAAGCGCGAGTCGATCCTCAAGTGCCAGGACTATCTGAGGAAGGGGAGGGCCATCATCGCTCTGCAGGGCCGGGGCCGCGTCCACCCCAAGGACCCGAACCCTTACGTCAAAAGCTTCCGGCGGGGCGTCTCCATCATGGCCTACAACCTTTTCAAGCAGGAAGGCTTTGCCGTCCCCGTCACGCCCATGTCGATTTTCGGAACCCACATCATGTGGGGAGTGCCGGCGACGATCAAGGTCAACGTCGGGAAACCGCTTTATATCAGAGACTACTGGGGAGACGGCGAAGTGGAGACCGTCGAGAAGTTCCGGGCCGCCCTCGAACGGCGGGTTTCCGGACTTCTGTACGAAAGCTTATCGTGGTGAGAACGAGGAGGGAACGGTGGTTTCCCTCCAGGTCATGAAGGGGTACCTGAAGAAGTGTAGGATTTAAGGTTTGACCCCTTCTTTATTTTTGCTATAATCCCCCCGCAAAATCCCCTCCAGGACGGTGAGCCATGTTTAAAGGACATCCCAAGGGCCTGTTCGTCGCCTTCTTCGCCAACATGGGCGAGCGCTTCGGCTTCTACACGATGATCAGTATCTTCGTCCTGTTCATGCAGGCGAAGTACGGCATGTCAGCCGCCGCCGCGGGCTCCATCTACGCGACCTTCCTGGTCGGCGTCTACATCTTCCCCCTGCTCGGCGGCTTCCTGGCCGACCGCTACCTCGGCTACGGCCGGACGATCAGCCTGGGCATCATCATCATGTTCATCGGCTATGTCATGCTGGTCCTGCCGACGGCGATGAACACCGGTTTCCCCCTCATCGTCGCCGCCTTGGCCGTCGTCGCGCTGGGCACGGGCCTTTTCAAGGGCAACCTGCAGGCCCTCGTCGGCAACCTCTACGACGACCCCAAGTACGCGGGCATGCGCGACCGGGCCTTCAACATCTTCTACATGGGCATCAACATCGGGGCCATGTTCGCCCCCTCGGCCTCCATGGCGGTGTGCAACTGGATCATGGGCAAGTCCCACTTCGTCTACGACGCCCGCATCCCGGCCCTGGCCAACGATTTCCTGAAAGGCAAACTGGCCGACATCGCCTCCTATCTGACGATCGCCCAGGGCCAGGACCCCTCCGTGACCGCCGACGCCCTGCGCGGCTTCTCGGAAACCTACATCAACGCCCTGAGCAAGTCCTACCATTACGCGTTCGGGGTCGCCTGCCTCAGCCTGATCGTGTCCATGACCATCTTCTGGGCCTTCCGCAAGCACTACAAGACGGCCGCCATGTCCGTGCGCCAGAAGGCCAAGTCCGAGGCCCTCAAGTCCCAGGTCGTCGAGTTGACCCGGGAACAGACGCGCGAGCGGCTCGTCGCCCTCGGCCTCGTCTTCTTCGTCGTCATCTTCTTCTGGATGGCCTTCCACCAGAGCGCCGTGACCCTGACCTACTTCGCCAGGGACTACACCGTCCCGAGCGTGGGCAAGGCGACCAACCTCTGGTTCGACCTGACCGGCCTCCTGTCCGTCTTCCTGTCCGCCCTGGGGCTCGTCTTCCTCGTGAGGAAAGCCTCGGGAAGCCTGGCCCGCATCTTGGGGGGGGGCGCGTTCGTCGGATTCGGCGTCCTGGCCTACCTCCGCTACAGCGGGTACAACGCAGTCAACCCGTTCCAGCCCCAGATGTTCCAGCACTTCAACCCGTTCTTCATCGTCGTCCTGACGCCCATCGTCATCGGCATCTTCGGCTGGCTCAACCGCAAGGGCAAGGAGCCGACGGCGCCGCGCAAGATCGGCATCGGCATGCTCATGACGGCCGTGGCCTACGCCATCCTGATCGTGGCCTCGATCGGCCTGTTGAGCCCGAAGGCCCTCGGTGGCCTCGTCGCCCCGGCCGGGTCCCAGGTTTCCGTCTACTGGCTCATCTCGACCTATTTCATGCTGACGATCGCCGAGCTCTTCCTCAGCCCGATCGGGATCTCGTTCGTCTCGCGCGTCGCCCCGCCCAAGTACAAGGGCCTGATGCAGGGCGGCTGGTTCGCGGCGACGGCCGTCGGCAACTCCCTGGTCGGGGTCACCGCTTGGTTCTGGGAGCGCCTGCCGCTCTGGGCGGTGTGGGCTATCCTCGCCGGCGCCTGCATCCTGTCCGCCGCCTTCATCTTTTCCGTCATGAAGCGGCTGGAGAGGGTCGCCCGGGCCTAGTCCCGAGTCACAGGATGGCCTTTTTCTTTTCGAGGTAATAGAGGTAGTTCTCGTAGATAACGTCGGGCGGGACGCGGTGGTCGACGCACGGAAGGTAGCCGCCGCGCTCGACCAGCGGATGGAGCCTCTCGAGCTCCCGGTCGATGGCGTCCTTACCGGCGATCAGGGCCATCTTGTCGACGCCGCCGAGCAAAAGGACTTTATCCCCGTACTCTTCCCTCAGCCGCAGGGGGTCCGTGTGTAATGCCTCGATGGGGAACATGCAGTTGATGCCGCCCCTGAGCCAGCCCGGGACGAGCTCGTAGATCCGGCCGTCGCAGTCGAGGACGTTGACGGCGATGCCGCGCGTCTTAAGGGCGTCCGTGATCCGCTTGTAGCGCGGCACCATGAGCTCCTCGAAGAGCCGGGGCGACATGAGCGGGCCGTGATTGTAGCACATGTCCTCCCACCACCAGGCGACGTCGACCCCGTCCGCCGGGATGTGCTTCTCGATGAACTCGAGGTCCATCAAGGTGATGTGCTCCATCATCTCATCGACCCAAGTGCGGTCGGTCATGAGGGCGATGGACAGGTTCTCGAGGCCCATCCAATCGCGCAGCCAGCCGTAGAGCGAGCCGCAGTGGAAGAGGATGGGCATGCCGGCGGCGTGGGCCGCGGTAATCGCCGCCGGAACGTCGCCGACCCGGCCGGGACGCCGGGGGTCGAGGCGCTCGTCTCGGAGTCGCTCCCAATCGGCCCGGGTCTCGACGGCGAACTTGAGGAACTTGGGCATGGAAGAGTCGTAGTCGAGCATCTCGGTCAGGGCGCCGTCTTTCGTCTGGACGACGCGCCGCTCGCCCCGCAGCTCGATGGTTTTTTCTTCAAAGGCCGGAAACAGCCCCTTCTGGATAGGGACTTCGGGGATGATGGAGATCCCTTCGAGTCCCAGGCGCCTCTCGATGTCCTCATTCGTCCGGCAGTCGCCCGGCAGCCCCTGCTCGTGCCAGACGGCGATCGTCTTGTCCCAATAGCCGAACTCCATGTCGGGGACGCGGTCCGGCTTCTCCCAGCGGAAGACCCTGTTGAATCGCTCGCGGATGGTCATAGGCGTGTTTATTTTATCACGGATCTTCATCGGGAATGAATGCCGTCTTTGTTTTTCCTTTTAAAAAGACGATCCGCGCCGGGCCGGGATTCTCGGGGGACGCGTTGAAATGCGGCCGCGCCTGTATTAGAATGAGAGGCACGAGGACCGTGGTGCTCGAGATGAAACACCGATCGAACGGCAGAGCTTTCTTCGTTCTTTCTGCCATCGTCTTCGCGGCGTTCCAGGGGTGCGCCCGGAAGGGCCCGAGCCCGGACATCGTCATCGCCAAAGATGCTTCCTGGCACGAGCGCGTAGCGGCGGCCGAGATCCGCCGCTATTACTACCTGAGGACCGGCGTTCTCCCGGCCCTCCGGGAAGTGGGGTCGTTCTCCCGGGTCGCGTTCCCGGCCGTGGCCATACTGGAAAAAGGCGGGACATTCGCTCGGGGCCTGGAGGACGCCGGCGCCGCATCGAAAATCGCCGCCCTCGGACCCGAGGATTACTGGCTGAAGACGGTCCCGCGCCGGACCGGGCAGATCGTCCTCGTCGCCGGCGGCAGCGGTCCGGCCGTCCTCTACGGCGCCTACCAGCTCGCCGAGAAGCTGGGAGTCCGCTTCTTCCTCGAGGGCGACGTCGTCCCTGACGGGACCGTCAAAAACCTCAGCCTCGACCTCGACGAGACGGGCCACCCGCTCTTCGCCGTCCGAGGCATCCAGCCCTTCCACGATTTCCCCGAGGGCCCGGACTGGTGGACGCTCGAGGACTACAAGGCCATCCTGAGCCAGCTCCCGAAACTACGGATGAACTTCTTCGGCCTCCACACTTACCCTGAGAATCCCAGCAAGGCCAAGGGCGCGACACCGAACGCCGAGCCCACGGTCTGGATCGGCCGGGAGGGCGATTTCGGCGCGGACGGGAAAGTCCTCGCAAGCTACTCCACGAGCTACCAGAACACCGCCCGCGGCAACTGGGGCTACGAGGCCAAGAAGACCGGCGATTTTCACTTCGGCGCTGGCCTTCTCTTCGAGCGCGACGATTTCGGCAACGACGTGATGGCCGGCTTCAGCCCCGACCCGGCCACCCCCGAAGCCTCGAACGAGGTTTTCGACCGGGCCGCGGCCGTTTTCCGGAACGCCTTCACCCTGGCCCGGCGCTTCGGCGTCAAGACCTGCGTCGGGGCGGAAACGGCGCTGACCATTCCCGACCTGGTCAAAAAGCGACTGGCCGACTCCGGCCGGGACCCCAAGGACCCGGCCGTCGTCAAGGACCTCTACAAGGGAATGTTCAAGCGGATCGCCGCGGCCTATCCCGTCGATTATTATTGGTTCTGGACGAATGAAGGATGGACTTGGGACGACGCTTCGCCGGAGGCCGTCAAGGCCGTGACCACGGACCTCGATATGGCCATTCAGGCTTGGAAGGAAGCCGCCCCGCCCTTCAGCCTGGCGACGTGCGGCTGGGTTCTCGGCCCGCCGTCGAACCGGACGCTCTTCGACCAAGTCCTGCCGAAGGACGTGGCCATGAGTTGCATCAATCGCGAGGTCGGCAAGGCGCCCGTGGACCCCGGGTTCTCGAGGATCTCGGGCCGGTCGCTCTGGGCCATCCCCTGGATGGAGGACGACCCCGCGCTCACCTCGCCCCAGCTCTGGGCCGGCCGGATGCGCCGCGACGCGGTCGACGCCCTGCGCTACGGCTGCGACGGACTGCTCGGCATCCACTGGCGGACGCGGGTCCTCTCGGCGAACGTCCTGGCCCTGGCCCGGGCCGCCTGGGACCAGAGCTGGAACACTCTGCCCGGACGCGTCGCCGACGACATCGGGCCGATCACCGGCCAGTTCGTGGCCTTCAAGGACCGGAAGATCGCCGGCGCCGGCCCGGACAGCGAGGCCGTTTACCGGGACGTCCGCGACCGCGTCTTCGGCTATCATCTGCCCGTCCCGAACGGCACCTACTCCGTGACGCTTCAATTCGTCGAGGGCGAGATCAAGGAAAAGGGCCGCCGCGTTTTCGACGTCCTGATCCAGGGGCGCAAGGCCGCGGAGAAGGTGGACATCTTCGCCGCCGCCGGCCTGTTCAGGGCCTACGATCTGATGTTCGAGAATATCGAGGTCGCCGACGGCCGGCTGGCCGTCGATTTCGCCGACCGCATCCATTACCCCTCGGTCGCCGCCATCGTCATCAAGGGGAAGGGCTTCGTCAAGAAGATCAATTGCGGCGGCCCGGCCGTCCTCGATTATGAAGCGGATGGACCGGAGACGGTGCGGCACCTGCCCGCGCTCGATTTTTACCTGGACTGGTGCCGGGCCCAGTTCGGTGACGCCGCCGCGACGGAGGCCGCCGCTGTCTTCGCCCGCATCGACGGCCGGCACCCCGTCCCCGTCACATGGATCGGCGGACCCGGAAACATTCAGCCCGACCCCCGGCCGTGGGACGAGGTCAAGGCGGCCTACGGTTTCGGCGACGACCTGGCCGCGCTCGCACCCAAGGTTTCCGGGATAGGGAACCGGGAGCGTTTCGACTACTGGCTTCGGAACTTCCGCTACATGCGCGAGGTCGCCCGCTTCAACTGCCTCTGGGCCGTCTACAACAAGGCCGTGGAGAAGGCCAAGGCGGCAGCGGACGAGCCGGCGAGACAGGCGATCCTGAGGGACGAAGCGTTACCGGTCCGGGCCGAAATGGCCGCGGCCCTGCGCGGAATTTTCGCCGCCCTACTCGCTACCGTAAGCAACACGGGCGAGCTCGGGACGATCGCCAACTGGGAACAGCACCTCCTCCCCGGCGCCTGGGAGCGGCCGGAGGTCGAGCTCATGAAGATGCTGGGCGGGGAATTGCCGCCGGAAGTCCTTCTGACCCGCGAGTATGCCGGGTCCCCGCGGGTCATCGTCCCGGCCGTGCGTACGTCTCTCGAGGCCGGCGAAGCGCTTTCGCTCAAGGTCCTCGTCCTGGCCAAGGGTCGGCCGGAGTCCGTCGCGTTCTGCTGGCGGGAGATGGGCAATGGGGCGTTTCGGACCGTCCCCATGGAGAACGTCGCCCGGGGCGTCTATCGCCTGAATCTCCCCGTGCCGGAAACCGGTATCGAATACTATATCGAGGCCCGAGCCGACGGGCAGGTCGTCCACTTCCCGGCTACGGCTCCGGCTCTGAACCAGACCGTCATCGTTTTTCCGGCGGCGAAATGAGGAGCGCGAGGGAGGGGGCATGAACGAACCTCAGGCGGCCGCGACAACTCCGGAGACCATTCTCCTGCCGAAGCGCCTCCGGGCCCCTGAGGTCGTCGCCGCTCTGAAGGACATCGGGCGCCGAGTTGAATACGGTCCCGTGATCCTCGATTTCCGGGACGTCGAGGAATTCGACAGCTCGACCCTGGCCCTCCTGAACTACGTCCGGGGCCGACTGGCGAACGTCGCCACGGTCAACATCGGGGGCGCCCTGGCCGGGGCCGAGGAGAGCTTCGTCAGGAGGCCGCCGGCCGAGGAGACCGAAAGGCCGCCCTCGGGGGGCCTGCCCAGCCGGGCGCTGACCGCCATCGCCGACCGCTTCATCTTCCAGGCGAAGAGCCTGGGGCGGTTCCTGGCCATGCTCGGCGACGAAGTCTACCACGTCGGCGTCTACCTCAAGGAGCGCAAGGGCGTCTACCCGGGAGAGACCTGGAACCAGATGTTCTTCATGGGCTACCGCTCTTTTCCCATCGTCTGCCTGCTCATCTTCCTCGTCGGGGTCACGATCTCGATCACCTCGGCCGAGCAGCTGCGGCACTTCGGCGCCGACATCTACCTCGCCGACCTCGTCGGCCTCGCCATGCTCAAGGAGCTCGTGCCCATGATGACCGGCGTCATCCTGGCCGGCAAGGTCGGCGCGGCCATCACCGCCGAGCTGGCCAGCATGACCGTCCTCGAGGAGGTCGACGCCCTGAGGACCATGGGCGTCGTCCCGGAGAAGTTCCTCATGGTCCCCCGCCTCCTGGCCATCACCCTGGTCGTCCCGCTCCTCGTGGCCATGGCCGACGTTGTCGGCATCTTCGGCGGCGTCGTCGTCGCTCGCGTCACCTTCGGCACGCCCCCGGCGGCGTTCATCCGCGAGATGATGACGAGCGTCAAATGGACCGACTTCGGCTGGGGCCTCCTCAAAGCCGTCGTCTTTGGCTGGGCGGTCGTCGTCGGGAGCGGCTTCAAGGGGCTAACGGTCGGCCGGAGCGCCGAAGAGGTCGGCCGGGCCACGACGGAATCCGTGGTCCTGTCGATCACCCTCATCATCCTCATCGATTGCATTTTCGCGTTCCTCCTGTATTGAGACCATGGATATCATAAGAGCTCGCGATCTGACCGTCGGCTACGGCCGGACCGAGGTCCTCCGCGACCTGGCCTTCACCGTGCCCGAAGGGCGGATCACCGTGGTCCTGGGCGTCAGCGGCTCGGGGAAATCGACGCTGCTCAAGACGCTCGCCGGCCTCCTCCCGCCGCTCGGGGGAGAGTACGACTTCGCCGGCTCCCGCGTGGATTACCGCTCCGAAGCCTCCCTCCGCTTTCTCTACGGGAAGATCGGCGTCCTCTACCAGGGCGGGGCGCTTCTCAACGGCCTGAGCCTTTTCGAGAACGTCGCCCTGCCCATCCGCATGCAGCACCCCAAGATGCCCGAGGACATGGTCCGGGACATGGTCTACGCCAGCCTGGCCCAGGTCGAGCTCGCCGGGAGCGCCGAAAAGTACCCGGCCGAACTCTCCGGCGGCATGACCAAGCGGGGGGGCCTGGCCCGGGCCCTCGTCCTCGACCCGGACGTCGTCTTCTGCGACGAGCCCTCGTCGGGCCTCGACCCGATCACGTCGGCCCTCCTGGACGATCTCCTGCTCCGGCTGAAAGAGACGTTCAAGATGACTCTCGTCGTCGTCACGCACGAACTCCGCTCGATCGAGCGGGTGGCGGACAGTGTCCTCGTCGTCAACGACGGGGGCCTCCGTTTTTCGGGGGACTACGCCGACCTGGCCGCTGTGGACGACAAATTCATCCGGACATTCTTTCTCAGGAAGGACAGCCATGATAACGCATGAACAAAAGATTCGCCTGGGCGTTTTCCTGTCCCTGGCCACGGTCATCTTCATCGCCGTCGCCGGTTTCTTCATCGTCCCCAAGCTCCGCGACCCCGGAGACATCTACTTTGTCAACTTCCGGGACACATCGGTCCAGGGTCTCCTGGTCAGTTCCCCCGTCAAGTATCGGGGCGTCGAAGTCGGACGGGTCATCCGGATCGACGTCAATCCCAGGGACCTCGACTCCGTCCTCGTCGACGTGAAGATCCGGCAAGGGCTGATCATGAAGAAGGACATGAGCGCCGTCCTGGTCTACATCGGCCTGACCGGGCAGAAATATATCGAGATCAGCGGGGGGACCCTCGCTTCGGAGAAGCTAAAACCCGGCGGGGAGATCCCCATGGGCCGGGGCCTCGGGGAAAAGGCTCAGGACATCGTCACCGATATCGCGACGACGACCTCGCGGATCACTGAGCTTCTCACCCCGGAGAACCTGAAGCGCTTCTCCGCCTTCCTCGAGAACGCGGAGAAGGGTTCGGCGGTCCTCTCCGGGGTCCTCGAATCCCGCCGGACGTCCCTCGAGAACACCCTGGCCAATTTCGAAAAGGCGTCCCTCGAATTCGCCCAGGCGACGGAGAAGTTCGTGCCCATGACCGAGGACATGAACCGGCTCATCCGGACGCTCGAGACGAATTCCCAGGAGACCCTCGGCAACATCTCCCGCCGCTTCTCGAGCGAGGAAATGGGCCAGGCCATCAAGGACGTCCGGGCCTTCCTCGACACGGCCTCGGTCAGCCTGAAAAAGGTCGAGAGCGTCCTCCTCGAACAGCAGTCGGAGCTGACGAGGACCTTCTCGAGCCTCGGCGTCGCCGTCGAAAACCTGGCCCGTTTCTCCCGAGAGATCGCCGACGAGCCGTCGGCCCTCCTCCGGACACGAAAGGACAAGAAAAAATGAGGAAAGCCGCGCGTTGTGCTCTTCTCGTCCTCCTTCTCACCGGCTGTTTTTCCGCCCCGACCAAACGGTACTTCCAGATCGTCGTCACGGACACGAACGCCCAGCCCCACCCCAGGATCGACAAGGTCCTCTACATCGAGCCGGTCCGCGTCGACCCCCTCTACGACGACTTCCGGGTCATCTACCGCGTCTCTCTGTTCGAGCTCAAATATTACTCCTACGTGTTCTGGGCGACGAAGCCGGACGCCCTCTTCCGCGAGGCGATGGGCAATTACCTCATCGAGAAGGAGGGCTTCTCCCGGGTGACGCTCGACGTCCTCCAGGGCAACCCGGAGCTCGTCCTGCGCTCGAACGTCCGCCTCGTCGAGGAGATCGACAACCCCAAAGCCTGGTTCGGCCGGCTGGCCATGGACCTCGAGTTCCTGGAGTTCAAATCCGGCCGGAGCCTTCTCAAGCACTCGTTCGACAGAAAGCTGCCGCTCCAGGTCCGCAGGGTCCAGCAGCTTCCGGCCGTCCTTTCGTCGATCCTCATGGGAGAGCTGGACATCGCCGTCCGGAAGCTGGCCGGCGCGCTGGAAGTGAAGGAGCCCGCCCATGCCGACCATCATGATTGAGGGACCGCCCCTCGGCGACATCGAGAAAAAACGGAGGCTCGTGGCCGAAGTGTCTGCCGCCGCGTCGGCGGCCTTTGGAATCCCGGTGGCGGCGATGGTCGTGATCATCAAGGATAACCCGCCGGAGAATGTCGGGGTCGGGGGCCGGCTGCTCAGCGACCGGAAAGAATAGCAGCCCGTCGGGGCTTCAGGCGGTTTTCAACCAGTGACGCTCGATCTCCTCGAGCGATTTCCCCTTCGTTTCGGGCAGGAAAAGCCATATGAAAACGAGGTCGCAGGCGCACATCACCGCGTAAAGCCAAAACGCCGTCGACGGGTGGAACTTATCCGAGATCACCGGGAACGTCAGGGTCACGGCGAAATCGGCCAGCCAGAGGACGAGGGTGGCCAGGCCCATGGCGCTGCCTCGGACCTTGATGGGGAAGATCTCGGCCATGACGACCCAGACGAGCGGCCCCATGGCCGAGGCGAAGAAGGCGATGTAGAGGAGGATGATGAGGAGCAGGGCCGAGGCCGGCAGGACCGGGAATCTGAACGCGGCCCCGAGCAGGACGAGGGAGACGCCCATGCCGCCGGTGGCGATGAGCAGAAGCGGCCGGCGGCCGACCCGGTCGGCCAGGACGATGGCCACGACCGTGAAGAGCATGTTGACCAGGCCGACGATCGTCGACTGCCCGATGGCCGACATCCGGGCGAAGCCGGCGCCCTCGAAGATGCGCGGGGCGTAGTAAAGGATGGCGTTGATGCCCGTGACCTGCTGGAAGACCGCCAGGACGACGGCGATGAGGAGGGGCCGCCGGAAGGCCGGCCGGAAGAGCTCGCGGAAGGAGCCCTCCCCGAGGGTCAGCGTGTCCTTGATGTCCCGGATCTCCTTGGCCGCGGCTGCGGCGGTGTCGACCCGGGTGAGGACGGCGCCCGCTTCGTCCTCGCGGCCGTTCTTGACCAGCCAGCGCGGGCTCTCCGGGACGCGCAAGAGCAGCAGGAAGAAGAGGACCGAGGGAATGGCGCCCATGGCGTACATCCAGCGCCAGTTCGACGGTCCCGCCCCGGCGAAGACCCAGTTGACGAAGTAGGCCAGGAGGATGCCGGTGACGATGGCCATCTGGTTGACCGAGACGAGCGCGCCCCGGATGCGGGCCGGCGCGATCTCGGAGATGTAGAGCGGAGAGAGAACGGCCGCCGAGCCGATGCCCAGGCCGCCGACGAACCGGAAGACGACGAACGCCGCGATCGTCCGCGGCACGGCGCAGCCGATGGCCGAGACGAGGAAGAGGACGGCCGAGATGAGCATGAAACGCCGCCGGCCGATCCGGTCGCTGATGGGGCCGGCCAGGCCGGCGCCGAACATGCAGCCGATGAGGACGACGCTCACGGCCCAGCCCTCCTGGAGCGAGTTGAGCGAGAACTGCTCTTTCATGTAGCGCGTCGCGCCGGCGACGATGGCCGTGTCGAAACCGAAGATCAGGCCGCCGATCGCGGCGACGAGGGTGATGGAGACGACATAGAATCCGGTTTTCTTCATGCGTTGAATTCCCTGACGGCCTCGAACATGGCTGCGACGTTGCGGACCGGGACGTTGGCTTGGATGTTGTGGACGGAGTTGAAGACGAATCCCCCGTCGCGGCCGAAGACTTCGCACCGCTCCAGGACCTCGGCCCGGACCTCCTCCGGGGTGCCGAAGGCGAGCGTCTTCTGGGTGTCGACGCCGCCGCCCCAGAAGACGATGTCCCGCCCGAATTTTTCCTTGAGGTTTCGGGCGTCCATGCCGGCGGCCGAGACCTGGACGGGGTTGAGGATATCGAAGCCGCTCTCGATGAAGGACGGGATGAGCGTCGCGACAGCGCCGCAGGAATGCTTAAAGGTCTTCCAGGACGTGTGCCGGTGAACCCATTCGTTGATCCGCTTGTAGTAGGGCATGTACAGCTCGCGGAAAGCGGCGATGGAACAGAAGGTCGACTGCTGGGTGCCGAAGTCCGTGCCGCAGAGGAAGACGGCCTGGACTTGGTTGCCGACACGGGAATGGATCTTTTCGAGATTCCCAAGGGCGATTTCGGTCTGGCGCTCGAAGACCTTGTGGACGTAGGGGCGGCGGGTCAGGGTCGAGACGTACCACTCCTCGACGTCGCGGATCCCTTTCGGATACTTGAGGCCCGGAGCGGGAACGAGGGCGATGTCCCCCAGGGCGGTGCCGCCAAAGCTTCCGATGATCCCCCTGCCGGTCGCCCCGGCCCGGCGGCTCTCGGCCTCGAAGTGGTCAAGGGTCTCCTCCGCGATCGGGCCGAATTCCTGAAGGTTGTCCTTGGGGTCGAGCTTGGCTTCGTCGATGGGCTCTTGGCGGATGATTGTGTCGAAGAAGAAGCCGTTCTTGGGCAGGCGCCCGGAGGGCGGGGCCGTGCGGTCGCCCCCGGGGTAGATGAGCGTGTCGCCGTTCTCGTCCTTGGTCGTCCGGAAATTCCACGAAACCAGGACCTCGGTCCCGTCGTCCATACGCCAGGGGGTCCAGTTCTCGTTGCGGTAGCCGAACATCGTCTCCGGGCCGTAAACGCCTTCGACGTCGATGCCGAGCGCGGTCTGGAGGTCGTCGTCGATCCAGCCCAACATCTGGTAGGGCTCGTGGACCCTGACCAGACGATTCTCTAGGCCGTAATGCTCGCGCAGGCCGATGACGCACTTGACGTGCATGCCGGTGACGGCCGTGCCGTTGAAGTCGACGGGGATGCGGTCGGGCGGGCGGTGGTTGAGCGCGGCGTCCAGGCGTTCCCGGCTTGTCATCGTCATGGCGGGCCTCCTCGATTTTCCCCAGATCACTGATCCGCCTCGTCTGGGACCGGGGCAGGCGGGTTTTCGCGCCGGCTGACCCGCCGCATCAACAAAAAGACCGGGAAGCCCGCGGCGAAAAAGATCGCTCCGTAGAGAGCTTCGCGTGTCTGGGTGACGAGGACGTTGACCGAGATGACGAGCATGAAGGCCACGAAAAGGAGGGGTAGTAAGGGATAAAGGGGAATCCGGTAGCCTGTATAAGCCTCGCCGGAGCGGCGGGCCTTGCGCCGGAGGATGAAGATCGAGGACGACACGATGGCCAGGGTCATGGTGTCGAGGAACATGACGTAGTTGACGATGTTCTCGAACGTGCCCAGGAGGAAGATCGAGACGAGGATGATAGCGCCGAGGAAGAGGAGCCCGAACGCCTGGGTCTGCGTCTTCGGGTTGACCTTCTGAAAAACGGCCGGCAGGGTCCGGTCCTCGGCCATGGAGTAGTACACCCGCGGGATCTGCATCAGGGTGACGTTGAGGAAGCCCATGGCCGAGAGGAAGATGGCCAGGGAGACGACGAGCCGGCCGGTCTCGCCGAAGGTGACGCGGGCGGTCTCTGCGGCGACGAGCTTCGCGGCGGCGATGCCGGGAACGCCGAGGGTCTTGACGTAGGCCACGTTGATGGTCAGGTAACAGGCCAGGACGATGAGGATGCCGAAGAAGATGGCCCGGGGGACGTTGCGCCGGGCGTCGCGGACGTCGGCCCCGAAGTTGATCGTGTTCTGGTAGCCGCCGTAGGCGTAGAAAACGTAGATGAACGAGACGCCGAGGGCGAAGATCCAGGGCCGGTCGAGGGGCAGGGCGGACGGGCCCGCGGGCGCTTTCTTGGACAGGAAAGCCGCCGCCGTGAGGAGGCCGATCATGCCGACCTTAAGGAGGCTGAGGACGTTCTGGGCCCAGGCTCCCGTCTTGATGCCGAGGTAGTTGATGACGAGGAGGACGAGGATGAGGCCAACGGCGGTCGCCTGGACGGTCGCCCGTCCCGCCACTGCGGCGGGAAAAAGGATGGGCGTCAGGTATTCGGCGCCGATCAGGGCCACGGCCGCCGCGCCGGCCCCGTTGAGGATGACGACGTTCGTCCAGTTGAGCATGAAGGCCAGGCCGGAGCTGTAATTCTCGGCCACGACCTTATAGTAGCCGCCCGGCTTGGCGAAGCGGCCGCCGATCTCGGCGAAGGTCAGGGCGCCGATGAAGCTGATGAGACCGCCCAGGGCCCAGGCGGCATAAAAGAGCGCGGGCGTGCGGGCCGCGGCGGCGACCATGGCCGGCGTCCGGAAGATGCCGATGCCGATGATCAGGCTGACGACGATCATCGTCGCGTCGAAGGTGGTCAGTTTTGCCTTGATGGCCATGCGGCCTCCTTCACGAAGACCCCATTGTACTTGGCGTCGCGGGATTTACAAGGGGTGGCGCCGAGGCCACATCCACCTCGACCTTCAGCCGAGTTTGTTGACCGCCAGCTCGATCCGCTCCAGGGCCTCGACGAGAAGGGCCCGGGGACAGCCGAAGTTGATGCGGACGAAGCCGGCCGCCTCCTCGCCGAACATCGTGCCGTCACTGAAATACACGCGGGCTTTTTTGAGGAAAAAGTCGTTGAGCGCGGCGGGCTCGAGGCCGAGACCCCGGCAATCGAGGAGGGCGAGATATGTTCCCTCGGGCCGGATGAGGCGGATGCCGGGGATCCGCTCCGCGAGGAATTTTTCCATGAGATCGACGTTGGCCTCGAGGTAGGGCAGGAGCTCGTCCAGCCAGTCCTCCCCGTGGGCGTAGGCGGCCTCGAAACCGACGATGCCGAAGACCTGGCCGAGCTCGAAGCCGGCACGCTCCGTCTCGTCCTTGAAGGCCTCGAGGAGCTTGGGATTGGAGGCGATGACCACCGCCATGGAC
Source organism: Candidatus Aminicenantia bacterium (assembly GCA_041479905.1). Lineage (GTDB taxonomy): Bacteria > Acidobacteriota > Aminicenantia > Aminicenantales > Saccharicenantaceae > RBG-16-66-30. Next base: position 4,141 of record JBGOYY010000012.1, on the reverse strand, counting down.
AGGCCGGGGATGTTGAACGTTTTGCTCGGGGAGATGCAGGTGACCGTCCTTTCCGCCAATTCCGGGGAGAGCGCGGCGAAGACGTGATGCCGATGACCGCCGTAGACGAGGTCGGCGTGGATCTCGTCGGAAACGACTAGGAGGTCGCGCTCGACGGCGATGCGGCCGAGGCCCTCGAGCTCCTCCTGCGTCCAAACGCGGCCGACGGGGTTGTGGGGGCCGCAGAGGATGAGCATCCGGCCGCCGTCGTCGAGTTTCCTCTCGAGGTCGCCGAGGTCCATCGTATAGCGGCGGCCGTCGAAACGGAGGGGATTGCGGACGAGGCGGCGGCCGTTGTTCTCGACGGCATGATAGAACGGGAAATAGACGGGCGTCTGAATGATGACGCCGTCACCCGGCTTGGTGAAGGCCCGGACCGCGTAGTTGAGGGCGGGGACGATGCCCGGCGACTTGGCCATCCAGTCCTTGCGGACGTCCCAACCGTGACGCCGTTTGAGCCAGCCGATCGCCGCCTGCCAAAAGGACGGGGGGATGAGCGGGTAGCCGTAGACGCCGTGAGCGGCCCTGCGGCGGATGGCCTCGACGACCGCCGGCGGGGCCTCGAAGTCCATGTCGGCCACCCACATCGGGATGGCGTCCTCGACCTTGAGGACCTTGCGGGGATAGACCCACTTCAGGGATTCGGTGCCCGTCCGGTCGACGACCTTGTCGAAATCGTATTTCAAATCAGGAACTTGCCGTTCTTGGCGATGGTTTTGCCCTTCGCCGTGATCGTCACCTTGTCGACCAGGGCGTCGAAGTGGTACTTGCTCTTGTTCTTCCCGATGCCGTAAGAATCGCCGATGGCGAAGTGGACCGTGCCGAAGGCCTTCTCGGCCTCGAGCATGTTCGGGCATATCCGGGCGCCCTTGTTCGTGCCGATGCCGAACTCGCCGATGATCTTCCCCGTCTCGTCCGCCCCGATCGTGGCGATGACCTCGGCGATGCCCTTGCCCTTGAAGTCGACGAGCTTGCCCTGCTTGAACGTCATCACGCCGGGGCCGAGCTTGTCGTCGATCAAGCTGATGACGATCGTCCCGGTGAACGTCTCCTCGACCGGGGCCGTGTAGCACTCCCCGGCCGGCAGGTTCCCGTGCATGCCCTTCCGGCTGATGTTGCCGTTGTCGTTGTGCCACGCCCGGCCCTTGACGCTGAAGGCGATCCGCGTCCCGGCCGGGTTCTCGACGACGACGTCCTCGGCGTCCTTCATGGCCCGCATGACCTTTTTCGTGAACTTGTCCATCTCCGAGAAGTCGACGTTGACGAGGCGTTCCATCATGTCCCGGGTCAACCCGGGCATCATACAGATCCGGCCGTGCTTTCCGCCCTCGGAGACCATGAAGCCGCGGAAGGGTTTTTCCGGGAAGCGGCCTTCGAGGAGATAGGTCGTGGCCGAGGCGTTGCGGATGAGGTCTTTGAACTGGCCGGTCGGTTCGGTTATGGGCCTGAGCGTCTCGGTCATGAGATAGGTCGTCGTCTCGGCGCCGGCCTGTTTCGCGTAGCAGGCCAGGGCCTCGGCGATGTCCATTTTCTGCTTGTCCGTGACGAGGAGGAATTTCTCGCCGGGCTTGAGCCGCAGGGCCTGATTGATGGCCCGGTCGGCCGCCGAATAGAGTCTATTCACTTTCATGGTTGATCTCCGTTTTCCTTATTTCGTCCGCCGCGCGTCCCAATAGACGAAACCGCAGAGGAGGAGGAACGCGGTCAGGCTGATGATCTGCCCGTAGCCCGTGAACCAAGCCGCCGGCGTCCCGTCGACCCAGCGCCCGCTTTCGAGGACCATCGGGACTCCCAGGCTGACGAAGTGGTCGAGCTTCGTGAGCTTGAGCACGGCCAGGACGATGCCCATCAGGGCGCCGCCGGCGATGAACCCGGAGGAGATGAGCGTGCCGCGGTTGTTGCGCCGCTCGCCGAGCTCCTTGTTCTTCGTCGATTTCTTGACAAGGTGGGAGATGAAGCCGCCGACAAGGAGCGGCGTCGTCAACGGCAGCGGCAGGTACATGCCCAGGGCGAATGCCAGGGGCGGCACCTTGGCCAGCTCGGCGACGAGGGCGACCGAGGCCCCGATCGCGTAGAGGAGCCAGGTCACGGGCTCGCGCGACATCATCGACTTGATGACGGTCGCCATCAGGTTCGCCTGGGGGGCGGCCAGCGTCCCGCTCTGGAACGAGAAGGCCTTGTCCAGGATGTAGATGGCGATGCCCACGGTCAGGGCCGAGATGAGGACGCCGGCGAACTTGAATCGCTCCTGGTTGCGCGGCGTCGCCCCGAGCCAGTAGCCGATCTTGAGGTCGGTGACGAAGCTCCCGGAGATCGACAGGGCCGTGCAGACGACCGCGCCGATGAGGAGGGCGACGGCCATCCCCTGCTCCCCCGACAGCCCCGCCCCGAGGAGGATGACGCTCGAGAGGATGATCGTGATCAGGGTCATGCCCGAGACCGGGTTTGTCCCGACGATGGCGATGGCGTAGGCGGCGACCGTGGTGAACAGGAACGAGAGGAGGACGCAGATCAGGACGCCGATGATGGCCAGCTTGAGGTTCGAGATCCAGAGGAAGTAGAGGAAGAGGCCGGCGGCCGTGGCCAAAAGCCCCAGGAGGATCGTCTTCATCTTGATGTCGCGGTTCGTCCTCAGCTCCGCGGCCGCGCCCGCTCTCTTGCCCTTGAAGATCTCGCGGAAGCCGAGCGAGAACGACTTGATCATGACCGGCATGGACTTGATGATGCCCAGGACGCCGGCCATGAAGATGGCGCCGATGCCGATGTTCCGGACGTAGGTCGTGAAGATCTGGGTCTCGCTCATCTGGGCGATGGGGACAACACCCGGGTAGACCGCGCCGGGGACGTGCTGGCCGAGGAACCAGAGGGCCGGGATGAAGGCGAAGTGCGACAGCAGCCCGCCGCCGACGATGACGGCGTTGTAGCGCAGGCCGATGACGTAGCCGAGGCCGAGGAAGGCCGAGAGGGCGTCGAGCTTGAGGACCATCTTGGTCTTGACGGCCAGGTTGTCCATGAAGCCCAGGAAGCGGAAATTGATGAGCTCGTCCCAGGCCCGGACGCCGATGGTCAGGAACTCGTAGACGCCGCTCACGGCGACGCCCACGATCAGGGCCCAGGCCTGCTTGCCGCCGGATTCCCCGGACACCAGGATTTCCGTGGTGGCCGTGGCCTCGGGGAAGGGCAGCTTGCCGTGCTGTTCCTGGCAGAAATAGCGGCGCAGAGGAATCAGGAACAGGATCCCCAAGCAGCCGCCGAGGAACGTCGACAGGAAGATCTTGACGATGTCGGTGGGCAGGCCCAGGATGTAAAGCGCCGGGATGGTGAAGATGGCGCCCGCCACCAACGCCCCCGACGCGGCGCCGATCGACTGGAGGATGACGTTCTCGAGGATCGTGCTCTTGCGCTTGTAGATATAGCCGATCCCGACGGCCAGGATGGCCACGGGGATGGCCGCTTCGGGGACGGTCCCGACCTTGAGGCCCAGGTAGGCGATCGAGAAGGTGAAGAACAGGGACATGAACAGGCCCCAGAGGACCGAGCGGAGCGTGACTTCCGGAACGACCGCGTCGGCGGGGACGAAGGGCTTATAGACCTGGCCGGGCGCGAGCTCCTGGTAGGCCTCGGGGGGAAGAGTTGTTTTGGACGTCTCCATCTCGCTCTCCTTTCAAATAAGACGTGCCGTATTTGAAACGCAGGCGATGAGACTTATTGCTCTCCCGTGTACTTCGGAAGGAGGTCGTTGTTCAGCTTGAGGAAGAGGTCGTAGTTGACCCGGACCTTCTTCTCCTCCCGGGCCTGGACCATGTAGGACTGGAGGAACTTATTTTTCTTCTGCTCGAGGAGGCTGTCCCGCTCCGTGGCCCTAACCTTCTCGAAATCGGCCTTGGTCACTTCCTTGCGCTCGAGGACGCGGAAGATCGCGTAGCCGTCTTCGACCGGGACGGGGTCGCTCACTTTCTTGAGGGGGAGCGAGTAGACGAGGGCGTCGATGTCCTGGTTCTCCCCGACGAGACTCAGGTACTGCTCGCGCTTGTGGGCCTCCACGGTCTTGTACTCGAGCTTGAGCTTGCCGGCCTCGGCGTTCCAGTCGTCCTTGAGTTTT
>JBGOYY010000011.1:0-61500 GCA_041479905.1 Candidatus Aminicenantia bacterium | reverse complement strand
GGGAGCGCCCTTATTCAAGATCTCGCCCAACCCGACCCCCCTCGAATACGTCGAGGCCCGCCGCAGCATGGAGCTGGCCGAGGTGACCATGCAGAAGCTCAAGAACGACTGGACGCGCCAGCTCGAGCTCTATAAAGGGAACCTCATCTCCCGGTCCGAAATGGACGCCTCCGAGGGCTCCTACAGGGAAACCGAACTGAGGTACAGGACCGCCGCGGAGCGCCTCGAGCTCCTGGAAAAGGGACGGATCCGCATGTCCAACAGGGATATCGATTCTCTGCTCAGGTCTCCGATCACGGGCATCGTCCTATCCCAGAGCGTTTTCCAGGGGGATCCCGTGGTGCCCCTGACCAACTTCCAGCCCGGAACCGAACTCTGCTCGCTCGCCGACATGGCCAGCCTGCTCTTCAAGGGCACGGTCGACGAGATCGACGTCGGCAAGATCGTCGACGGGATGGAAGCCGAGATCCAGATCGGCGCCCTCCCCGACACCAAGATCCCCGGCCGCGTCGACCGGATCTTTCCCAAAGCCAAGAAAGAGGGGAACGCCACCCTCTTCGACATCTGGATCGTCATCAAGGAAACGGCCGGGGTGACCCTGAGGGCCGGCTTCTCCGCGACGGCCGGCATCCAGATCCGCGAGCGGAAGCAGGTCGTCCTCATCCCCGAGCGCCTGGTCGTCTTCGAAGACGGGAAGAGGTTCGTCGAGGTCCCCGCCGGCGAAAGCAAGGAAGAACAGAAAACCCGCAAGGTCGAGATCCAGACCGGCCTTTCCGACGGCCTGAACATCGAGGTCCTCTCCGGCCTCAAGGAGGGCGACAAGGTCGTCGAGAAGCCCCCCCGCGAGATCAAATGATCGGCATTTTTTTCCGCAACCTCTTCCGGGACCTCGTCCGCCAGCCGCTGAGGACCGCTCTGACCCTGTCCGGGGTCGTTTGGGGCACGTTCTCGGTCGTCCTGCTCCTCGCTTTCGGCAATTCCGTCTCCAAGGCCCAGATGAAGCGCTTCCACGGCATGGGGCAGGGCATCGTCCTCGTCTTCCCTTCACGGACGACGCTCTCCTGGCAGGGGTTCCTCAAGGGCAAGGCCGTGCGGGTCACCCCGGAGACGGTCGAGGCCATCCCCGAAAAGGTCCCCGGCATCGAGCTCATCAGCCCCGAGTTCGTCGGCAGCCGCCTCATCAGCTATGGGCGGAAGGAATTCCGGAACACCGTCCGCGGCGTCAATCCCGAGTTCGAGCTCATGCGCAACACCATCGCCGGGAAGGGCCGGTTCATCGACGCCGAAGACATGGCCGCCCGGAAAAGGGATTGTTTCATCGGCGACGTCCTGGCGACGGACCTCTTCGGGACCGAGGAGCCCGTGGGCCGGAACGTCCTCATCGACGGCGTCCCGTTCCTGGTCGTCGGCGTGATGCGGACGAAGCTCCAGAACTCGAACTACAACGGCCAGCGCGACGAGCGCTGCGCGTTCATCCCCTGGACGACCTACTCCTCGCTCTACGGCGCCAAGTACGTCTCGAACATCATTTTCCGTCCCCGCGACCTCGGCCGGAGCAAGGCGGTCATGGCGGACGTCAAGGGGCACCTGGCCAAGCTCCTCGGCTTTTCGGCGGCCGACCCGGACGCCCTCGGCGTCTGGGACACAATGGACTTCGAGAGGCAGTTCACGACCTTCTTCCTGGCGTTCACGGTCTTCCTGGGCGTTATCGGCTCGTTCACGCTCCTCGTCGGCGGCGTCGGCGTCGCCTCGATCATGAGGGTCGTCGTGGAAGAGCGGACGCGCGAGATCGGGGTCAAGCTGGCCGTCGGAGCCCGCCGCCGGACGATCCTCTGGCAGTTCTTCAGCGAGTCCCTGGTGATCATGCTCCTCGGCGGGCTGGTCGGTTTCGGGCTCTCGGCCGGCGCTCTCCAGGCGGCCAAGGCCTTCCCGGCGGGCGGCTTTACCGACTTCGTCGGCGTCCCCGTTCTCAACCCGCTCGTCATCGTCTCCACGGTCCTGATCCTGCTCGCGATCGGCGTCGTCGCCGGGATGATCCCGGCCCGGACGGCCGCGTCGATCGACCCCATCGAAGCCCTGAGGAAATAGGGGAGCGCCATGAACCTGACCCTGCCCCGATTCTTCTGGAGCGAGTACCGGAAGCGCCGCAAGAGGGCCGCCCTCATCACCTTCGCCTTGTTCTGGGGGACGCTCTCGATCCTCCTCCTCATGGCCTTCGGCCAAGGCATGACGACCCAGTTCCAGGTCGCCTTCAGCGGGCTCGGCCAGACGCTGATCATGGTCTACGGCGGCCAGACCTCGCTTCCATTCGAGGGCCTGCCGAAGGGGCGCCCGATCTCCCTCTATCCGGAGGACATCGACTACCTCAAGGACAGGGTCCCGGAGATCCTCCGCATCGCCCCGGAGTCGTACAACTTCCTCCAAGTCTCGGCCAACGGCAAGGAGATCAATCGCACCGTCCACGGAACGACCGCCGAATTCGGCCTCATGCGCACCCAGGTGCCGCAGATGGGCGGCCGCTTCCTCAACGCCGCCGACGCCGCCGAGGGCCGGAAGGTCGCCTTCATCGGCTGGAAGGTGGCCACGGACCTGTTCGGGAACGCCGACCCCGTGGGGAAGCCCATCGTCATCAACCGCATCCCCTTCACGGTCATCGGCGTCCTCCAGAAAAAGATCCAGGACTCGATGTACAACGGCCCGGACGCCGAGCAGGTCTATCTCCCGTTCCACGCCTACCAGCAGATCGACAACCGCCGGCGCATCAACCAGATCCATATCCAGCCCCGCGAGGCGTCCCAGTCCAAGATCATCGAGGCGCGGGTGCGGACGCTCCTCGGGCGCAAGTACCGCTTCGATCCCGACGACCGTTATGCCACGAGCTTCTGGAACACGATCGAGGACGCCAAACAAGGACAGGCGATCTTCATGGGGATCGAGATCTTCCTCGGCATCATCGGCGCCCTGACGCTCCTCATCGGGGCCGTGGGCGTCACCAACCTGATGTACGCCGTGGCCAAGGAGCGGACCAAGGAGATCGGCGTCAAGCTGGCCATCGGCGCGCGGCGGCGGGACATCATCCAGCAGTTCTTCCTGGAGACGGTGTTCGTTTTCGCCAAGGGGACGTTCTGGGGGTTCATCACCGCCTTCAACGTCGTCCACCTCATCCGGCTGGCCCCGATCAACTACGATTCGTTCGGGATCGAGGCCTACCTGCTGCGGCCGGAGTTTTCCCTGCAGATCTTCGTCGCCTACACGGCCATCTTGGGCGTCCTCTGCTTCCTATCGGGGATATTCCCGGCGCTCAGGGCTTCGCGGGCGAACCCGATCGAGTCACTCCGCTATGAATAGAGGGCCATCATGATCGAGCTCCAAGGCATCACCAAAGTCTACCGGACGGGGAGCCAGTCCCTGGAGGCGCTCCGGGGCGTCTCCGTGAAGATCGGGAAGGGCGAGTTCATCTCCATCATGGGCCCTTCGGGGTCGGGGAAATCGACGCTGATGAACATCATCGGCTGTCTGGACACGCCGACGGCGGGGGAGTACCTCCTCGACAGCGACAAGGTGGCGGGGCTGACGTTCGACCAGCTGGCGGCCGTGCGCAACCGCAAGATCGGATTCGTCTTCCAGAATTTCAACCTTCTCCCGTACGCGACGGCCTGGGAGAATATCGAGCTGCCGATGCTCTTCGACGGGAAGAACGGCCGGAGACGGAGGGAGCGGGTCACGGAGCTCCTCAACGCCGTCGGGCTCTACGAGTGGCGCGGCCACCGGCCCTCGGAACTCTCGGGCGGGCAGCAGCAGCGCATCGCCTTGGCCCGGGCCCTGGCCAACGACCCGCCCATCCTGCTCGCCGACGAGCCGACGGGAAACCTCGACTCGAAAAGCGGCGAGGAGATCATGGCCATCCTGACGGATCTCTGGCGGGCGGGCCGGACGATCGTCATGGTCACCCACAACGACCACATCGCCGCCCATTCCGAGCGGACGATCCGCCTCTTCGACGGCCAGGTCGTGGCTTAGTACTCGCCCGTAGATATATATCACGGGCGAGTGCCCTCCCGACCGCCGCGGCCGACGGAAAAATGACCTCTCAATCGAGGGCGAAGGCCCGCGAGGATACGGCCATGAGGGCGACCAGGCCCGGGTCGAGGTCGGCCAGCCGGGCGCAGCCCACGGGCATCTTGTCTTTGAGCCGGCGCCTCATCTTTTTAAGGTAGGAGAAGCGGACCGGGAACGCCCGCCGCGCCCCCCGGACGAAGCCCCGGCTGAAATATCCCGGGTGCTTGCCCACGGATTCCCGGAACATCAGGGACAAGCCGCTCCCGATCGCGTCACAGAGGGCGGACCGGCGCGACGTCGCCCCTGCCCTGGCCTTTTCCAGCACGGCGGCGAGATAGCCTTCGAGCCGGGCCGCCGTCGCGTCGAGCGGGGTGTGCCCATCCAGGCGCGAAAAAAGCGTGCGATGTCCGCAAGCGGCGTCCTCGGCGACGTCCTGGAGGTCGTCGGCCAGCTGCAGGAACGTCCCGAACCCGAAACAGAAATCCTCGTCGGCGGGATCGAGCCGCCCGGCCACGAGGTAGCCGTCGGCGAGGACGGACGTCCCGCCTTTTTCGAAGCTGATGCCCAGGATGTCGCCCGGCGGAGGGGGGAATTCCAGCCGATGTTGAAGCAGGCTTTTCACCTGGGCGTTGTAGATGGCCAGCAGGGATTGGTAGACGCCGGGGAATTCGACCCGCGGATAGCGGCGTTCGATGAGGCCGACGAGGGCGCGGAGCCTTTCTTCGCCCGGCGAGTCCGCGCACCGCCCGGAGCCCTCGAGCCAATCCTTGAGCTTGGCGACGAGAGCGAGCTTGTCGGTCTCAGAAGTGCCGGCGTCGTCGAGCATGTTGTCGAGATAAGGGTAGACCATGCTGTAGGCGAAGACGGTGTCGGTGTGCTCGACGGCGAGTCCCAGGTCGAACTGGAGCGAATTCATGATCCAGACATTGCGGAGGGCCTGGTAGGCCGAGGACAGGCCGAGGCCGGGGTCGAAATCGCGGGCGGCCTGGAGGAACCGGCGGGTCGAATCGACGAAGCGGGCGTCGTAGACGGCCTCCAGGGGGAGGTCGACGAGCCCGAGGAGCCGCTTGAACGAGGGGCGAAGCTCCGCGGCCAGCTCCTCCATGCGGGCGGGTTCGAGCGAACCCTCGAGGAAGGACGTCCTCGCCGGTTCAGAGGACAGCCGGCCGACGAGATGGGACAGCTCCCGCTCGACGGCCTTTTTTTTCCCGCGGGCGAATCGCTTTTTCGGCGGGAGCGGCTCGGCCGGGGCCTGCCGCCAGATGAGCTCGTGCCCCCGCACGTAGCCCTCGACCCGGGCGCCGAGAGGCCCGACCCGGGTCGATAAGAAAGAAGCGAGGTCGTTCATGTCGTTCGCAGGCTCCGATTATAAAATAAAAAAGCCCGCGCGAAAATAGGGAAGCCCTAAGCCTTGGCCAGAGTCTCCGTGGCCATGGCTTAGGACCGATCAGTGGGAGATGGCTGTGGGGATGCCCCCGTTCCTGTCGGCGTAAAGGTGCTTGATCAACGAGAGGAGCGTCTGAGAAATGCTGTGCAGGAACTCGACGCCGCTCTCGTGGAGGTCGGCTTCATCCTCGCTCTTCCTGCTCCACTTGATTTCCCCGTCGACCTTGATGGACTGGTGCGTCCGCTCGAGCTCGATGACGACGCGGACGACGCTTCCGACCGGGAAATACTGAGGGCTGCAGATCCTCGCTCCGGACAGGGAGATGTCATACGTATGGGCGTTGATCCCGTTGCCGTAAACGGGCTCGTGACCTTCCGACGTGGATTTGATGAAGGCCGTATTCCGTTCCAAGAACCGCTTGTCTTTGCGATTGTCCATTGTCCGGGTCCTCCCAGCGAGGGTATTTGATAATTCCTCGACAATTTTCGTACGAGAGGTGACCCGGGTCAATCATCCCTAAGGGTGATTCGTGAGGTGATATGTCACCCCCTCGTGACGTGAGGGGCCCCTAGCTCCTGCGCGTAAGGCTGTAGTCCAGAAGGTCTTGCAGGATCTCCCGGTATTTTCCCTCGACAGGTAGTCCCCGGATGACCGCCGCCGCCCGTCGTCCGAAGCGCTCCATGACCCGTCGGACGTCCTCCCGGACGCCAAGACGCCCGGCCAGGCCCCGGACGAAGAGAATGTCCTGTTTTGAGGCGTCCGGCCGCCCGAAGACGGCCGACAGCCTGTCCAGATCCGGGCCCGCCGCCCGGTCGAGGAGGCCCAGGTGGAAGAGGGTCTTTTTCCCTTGGCGGACATCGGAGCCCACGGGCTTGCCGAGCGTCTTTTCGCTGCCGAACAGGCCGAGTTCGTCGTCCTTGATCTGGAACACCAGGCCGAGGTCTTCGCCGAGGCGTTGGATCTTCGGCAGGACGGATGCCCGCCCTCCGGCCAGCATCCAGCCTGCGGCGAGGGGCAGGGAAAAGGAATACCGGGCTGTTTTGTACCTGTAGATGTCGAGGACCTCGCGTTCCTCGAGGGGCCGGGTGGACGTCCCCGCCTGGATATCGCGCATCTGCCCGAGGCCGACGAGCCCGAATTCCGCGGCGAAGAGCTTTTGGACGGCGGCCGTGTTCTTCCCGGGACCGGGAAGTCCGGCCAGGGCTTCGAAAGCGAGGAAGATGGAGATCTCCCCGGCGCAGATGGCCATGCTCGTCCCGAAGTGGGCGGCCTCGGGCGTCCCCGGGCTTTCCGCGAGGAACGCGTACTGTTCGTGGATGGACGGCGCCCCGCGTCGACGGGCGTCCCTGTCCATGATGTCGTCGTGGATGAGCAGGCCCGACTGGATGAGCTCGAAGGCCGTCCCGGTCCGGACGGCCGCATGGGAGATCCTGTCGCCGGCCATTTCGGAGCCGAGCGAGACGAGGCCGCCGCGGATCATCTTGCCTTTCCGGGCGAATTCCGCCAGGCGGCGGATGACGTCGCCTCCCCAGGGCTTCAGCCCGGCCATGTCCTTTCGCTTGGCGGCCAGGAATTCGTCCAGGTCGCTGAGGAGACGCTTTCTCGTTTTCTCGAAATAGCTGTCGAACGTCATGCCTCACCGCCCTTCATTTTCCCCGGGAGTGCCGCCGTCTTTTCCTCCGGACGTCCGGACACGCCGTCACGGGCTTCGAGCCGCCGGACGACCTCTTCGATGAGCTCCCCGGGCGTGGAAGCTCCCGAGGCGACGAAGACCGTCGCCCCGGCCGGGATGGCGATGGTTTCGACGCTTTCCGGCTTGTCGATGAGATGGGTTTGAGGATTGATCTTCCGGGCGATGTGGAAGAGGTGCATGGTGTTCGCGCTGTGCTTGGAGCCGATGACGATGACGCAGTCGGCCTTCCGGGTGTGGGCCTCGACCTCGCGCTGGCGGGTTTTCGTCGGCTGGCAGATCGTGTCGTGGAAAACGACGTCCGGGACGATTCCCCGGATCCGTTCGACGATGCGGAGGGCGTCCTCTTCGATGAACGTCGATTGGGCCACGACGCCGGCGCGACGGACCCCTTCGAAAAGCTCGGGCGTCACTTCGTCGGGGGCCTTAATGACGAGGGCCCGGGCGACCTGGCCGACGATGCCCCGGACCTCCTCGTGTCCGACCTGCCCGATGACGACGGGCGTGCGGCCCTCGGCCTCGACCTCCCTGATCCGGTCGTGGATGATCTTGACCATGGGGCAGGTGGCGTCGACATACTCGAGCCCCCTCTCTTCGAGCTCCCGATAGCGTTTCCGGGTCGAACCGTGGCTCTGGAGGATGACGACGCCGCCCGGCGGGACGTCTTCGAGCGTCTGGACGATGCGCAGGCCCTTGCCCATGAGGTCTTCGATGACGTGCTCGTTGTGGACGATCTCGCCCAGCATGTAGTAGGTCCGGTCCGGCCGCTCGGCCAGGAGCTTGTCCGTGAGCTCGAGCGTCTTGCGGACGCCGAAACAGTAGCTCAGCGTTTCGGACAGGACGATCTTCACGAGGGCATTACTCCCAGCGAAAGGCCTTGGCCGAGACGGCGACCCCGAGAACGAGAAGCCCGGCCAGGACGGCGATCTCGAGCAGGTGCTTGCCGAAGGGGTTCCCGATCCAGAGCCCTTGGAGGAGATTGACGACATGCGTGAGCGGGATGAACTTGCTGACGGCCTTCACCGCCGGAGGGAAGGTCTGTTTGGGGATGGTCGCCCCGGACAGGAAGAGGTTGGGGAAGTAGAGGACCATGCCCAGGATATTCGCGGTCCGAGCGGTCCGGGCCACGCTGGCCAGGAGGAAACCCACGGCGAAGAAGCTCAGACAACTCAGAGTGAAACCGAGCAGGACGTCCAGGGGCCGGCCTTCGAAACGGAGACCGAAGACAAGACGGGCGGAGGCGATGAGCAGGGCCCCGCCGAAGAGCGTCATCAGGAAGTTAACGATGACCTGGGAGGCCAGGACGGCCGCCGGCCGGAGCGGCGTCGCCCGGTAGCGGCGGAGCACGCCCTTCTCCCTGAGACTGCTGACCGTGATGGCCATCGACATGAGTCCCGTCGAGCCGATGATCATGGCCAGGTAGGCCGGTGTGCTGACGTCGACCATGCCCCGGCCGCCGAAGAACGGGTTGGGTGTGTTGCCGTAGATGCTGCCGAAAAGGAACAGGAGCAGCATGGGGAAGACGAGGGTGAAGAAGGCGGCCTCGGGCTGGCGAAGATAGAGCTTGATCTCGACCCAGGCGAGTTTCCAGAAGCCTTTCATCGCAATCCTCCGTCGAGGCCGGATTCCGCGGTCAGGGCGAGGAAGACGTCCTCCAGGTCGGGTTGTTCGGTGCGCAGGTCCCGGAAGCGTGCGCCGGCGGCGTCCAGGGCGTTGACGACGACGGCGATGAGGCGGTCGCCCTGCCCGGCGACGATGATCTTTTCCCCGCTCTTCTCGACGCGGGAGACACCCGGCAGAGTCCGGAGCGGCGCGGGGTCGAAGCCGGGCTCGGCGGTGAACAGGATCCGTATCTCGCTCCTGAGGCCCCGGACGAGGTTGGACGGCGAATCCAAGGCGACGATGCGGCCGTGGTCGATGACCAGGACCCGGTCGCAGAGGTGCTCGGCCTCCTCCATGTAATGGGTCGTCAGGAAGACGGTCTTTCCCCTTTCGCGGATGGCCCGGACGAGGTCCCACATGGAGCGCCGGGCGTGGGGGTCGAGCCCGGTCGTCAGCTCGTCGAGGAAGACGAGCTCGGGGTCGTTGACCAGGGCCAGGGCGATGAAGAGGCGCTGTTTCTGCCCGCCGGAGAGCTTGGAGAAACGGGCGTTCTTCTTGTCCGAAATTTCCAGCAGTTCGAGAAGCGGCCGCCAGGCCGCCGGCTTCCGGTAATAGGAGGCGAAGAGGTCGAGGGCCTCCCAGACTTTCATGTCGTCGGGCAGGGCGCTCTGCTGGAGCTGGACGCCGATCCTTTCGCGGAGCTCCTGGCCGTCCTTGCGGGGGTCGAGGCCGAGGACGCGGACGACTCCGCCGTCGGGGAAGCGCATGCCCTCGAGGCATTCGATCGTCGTCGTCTTGCCGGCGCCGTTGGGCCCGACCATGCCGAAGATCTCCCCCGTGCCGACTTCGAAGCTGATGCCGTCGACGGCCCTGAGCCGGCCGTAGGATTTGGCCAGGGATTCGATTTCGATCGCCGGGGTCGCTGAGGGCATGTTGGCTTCGCCTTTCCGTCAGAAGGAGTGAAGTATAAATCGCTGCGCGAAAAGTTGCAAGGAATCCCGATTGACTTCCGAGGACCGGCGAGGATATCATCGGGCCGCCCCGCACGTTGAGGAGTAGGCCATGAAACACTTTTCCGTGAAGACCGGAACGGTATGGATGCTTTTGACTCTCGGGGCGGCGATCGCGGCGTTCGCTTGGGCGGCCCAGTCCGGCCAGGCCCCGGCTGCGGCGCCCGAGTTCTCCGAGACACGGGCGATGATCCCGATGCGGGACGGCGTGAAGCTCCACACGGTCATCTTTGTGCCGAAGAACGCTCCGCCGCCCCTGCCTTTTCTGATCATGAGGACGCCCTACGGAGCGCCTTCGTCCCCCCGGCCCCTGATGTCAGAATCCTATAAGGAGCTCGTCGAGGAGGGCTACATCTTCGTCTATCAGGATATCCGTGGACGCTACAAGTCCGAGGGACAATTCGTCATGCAGCGGCCGCCGCGCGACAAGCGCGACCTCCGGGCCATCGACGAGAGCACGGACGCCTACGACACCGTCCAATGGCTGTTGGCGAGCATTCCGGGCCACAACGGCCGGGTCGGCCTGATGGGCATCTCCTACGGCGGCTGGCTGACGGCCATGGCCATGCTCGACCCGCATCCGGCCGTGAAGGCCGTCTCGCCCCAGGCCCCTCCGGCGGACATGTACCTGGGCGACGACTTCCACCACAACGGGGCCTTCCGTTTGAGCTACGGCTTCGAGTACGCGGCGAGGATGGAAACCACCAAGGAGGACGCTTCGTTCCGGTTCGACGCGTTCGACACGTACGAGTGGTACCTGCGGCTCGGCCCGCTGTCGACGGTGAACGGGAAATACCTTCTCGGAAAGATCCCGACCTGGAACGATTACGTCGCCCACCCGAACTACGACGCGTTTTGGCAAAAACAGGCGATGGCCCCCTACCTGACCCGGGTCACGGTCCCGACCTTGAACGTCGCCGGCTGGTGGGACCAGGAGGATTTCTACGGACCGCAGAAGATCTACGAGACGCTCGAGCCCCTCGACTACGGGGAGATAAGCTTTTTCGTCGCCGGCCCGTGGAGTCACGGCGGCTGGATGCAGACCGACGGAAGCTCCCTGGGGCGGATCAAGTTCGGCGGCAACACCTCGAAATATTTCCGGGAGAAGATCCAGGCCCCGTTCTTCGCCCATTACTTGAAGGACAAACCCGGCTGGAACGTTCCGGAGGCGGTCACGTTCGAAACGGGGACCAACGCCTGGCAGGTCTACGACGAATGGCCGCCCCGCAACCTGACCGAGGATCGCGGCCTCTACTTCCGGGAGGACGGCCGGTTGTCGTTCGAAGCTCCCGCGACGGAGGACGGCCGGGCTTTCGACAGCTACGTTTCCGATCCCTCCCGGCCCGTGCCCTACCGGCCGCGGCCGATAGAGGCGACTTACGATCCTCGAGGCTCCGGCTGGAGAACGTGGCTCGTCGGCGACCAGCGGTTCGTTCACCTGCGGCCGGACGTCCTGAGTTGGGAAACGGAGCCGCTCGCCGAAGACATCACCGTCACCGGGCGGATCGTGGCGCGCCTGTTCGCCTCGACCACGGGAACGGACAGCGACTGGATTGTAAAACTGATCGACGTCTACCCTGAAGACGTACCCGCCGAGCCGGCCATGGGCGGCTATCAGCTGATGATCGCCAACGAGGTTTTCCGCGGCCGGTTCCGGTCGAGCTTCGAGAAGCCCGAGGCCCTCGTCCCGGACCGCGTCACGGACTTCACCATCGACCTCCACGCGGCCGACCACCGTTTTCTCAAGGGCCACAAGATCATGGTCCAGGTCCAGAGCACTTGGTTCCCCCTCATCGACCGCAACCCGCAGACCTTCGTCGAGAACATCTTCCTGGCCAAGGCCTCGGATTACCGGTCGGCCACCCAGCGCGTCTTCAGGTCCAAAGAGCACCCGTCGCACGTCGTCCTGCCCGTGCGGACGCGTCAGAACGTATCGCGAAAGTAAGTCCAGCCGTCGCGGATGGTCTTTTCCGCGTCGATGTAGGTGTGGTCGAATTCCCGGCGGCTCTTGGTGTTGTCGTAGTAGGCCGTCCAGCCGCTTAACCGGCCGTAGGCGGACGTCAGCAGAGGTCGCTTGCCCGTCCTCCGGCTGGCCCGCTCGAGGATGTGGCCGGCCGCGGCGAGCAGGGGACTCGGGATGGGGAAGGGGTAGGCCCTTCGGCCGCAAGCCCCGCTGATCCGCCGGACGACCTCCCGGTAGGTCAGGTTGGCCCCGACGACGAGATAACTTTCACCGTCGCGTCCCCGGCCTTCCAGGGCCTTGAGGATGAGCGCCACGAGGTCGCGGACATCGACGATAGCCAGTCCGCCGGCAAAGGAGCCGAAAAGAGGGCCGCGCGAGATCCTCCGGTAGAGCTCGTTATGCGGCGTCGCCGGGTTATGGTCGCCCGGACCCATGATCGAGGCCGGGTTGAGGATGACGGCCCGCAGTCCGCGCTCGCGGACGGCCTGTTCGACGATGTCCTGCCCGCGGCGTTTCGAGGCCATGTAGAGGATGTCCTCCGGCCAATTGAAAAGCGTCGTCTCGTCGGCCGGCTGTCCGGACTCGTGAAAACCGACGGCCCCGACGGACGAAATATGGATGAGGCGCTCGACCCCCGCCGCAAGCGAGGCCTCGACCATCGACCGGGCGCCGTCCTCGTTGACTTTCCGCAGCCTGGCCTCGTCCCCCTTCCAGTAGGAGATGAAGCCGGCCAGATGGACGACTTGGCCGTGGCCGTCGATGGCCGCGCGGACGGCCGCGGCGTCGGCGATGTCTCCCTCGAACGTCTTGACTCCGGAGGTGCTCCACGTCGCTGGGATCTTGTCCCCGGGGAGAACGAACGCGGAGACGGCGTCAGCGCCGTAGCGGACGACGAGTGCCGGCATGAGGACGGCGCCGACGAATCCCGTCGCCCCGGTGACGAGGACCTTCACGGTCTCCCCGGGCCGCGGCGGAGGAAGAGGAAAGTGTCCGTGGCGATCCCCGTCACGGCGTGCAGGATGAACGTGTAGAGGAATGAACCCGTGGCGTAGGCGATCATTCCGAAGACGAGCCCCGCCCCGGCCGCGGCGAAGATTTCGGTGTCGGGATGCCCGATATGGAGGAGCGTCGAGATCGCCGTCTGGATGGCCAGCGCCGGAATGAGCCCGACCGCCGGGACGAGCGGCAGAAAAAGGACTCCGCGAAAGACGAATTCCCAGGGGAGATAATAGAGGAAGAGATAGGACAGCTCATAACCCACGAAGGTCCGGACGCTGCCGCACGCCGCCTTGGCGAACGGGTACATCTTTTGCATCTCCGGGTCCCGGGAGCCGATGAACCCGGCCAGGACGGCCAGCGGCAGTCCGGCCCCGGCGAGCGCAAATCCCAGGCCGGCCCGGCCGAAGGTCCAGCCGAAGGAGGCCAGAACGGCCCACGGCCCGGACGAGGTCAGGAATACGAGGAAACAGGGTACGGCCAGCAGAAGGACGAAAAAGACAACGAAATACTTGTGGACGGCGGCGAGCTCGTCTCTCGTCCTGCGCAGGTTGCGGAAATGAACGACGGTGGCGAGAAGCGTCAGGGCGAGGGCCAGTTCCAGATAAACGAGCGCCAAGGGGACGGACGGACCGGCCGCTTTCTCAAACCATGTTGCCATTCCGCTTCTCCTTCAAGTACCACTCGACGATCTCGGCGAACTGGCGCTCGAAGCCGTCGTCGGGCTTATACCCGAGCTCGGCGACCGTCCGTGAAATGTCGTATGTCGTTTCGGTCGTGATGCGCTTGATCCGGTAATAGTTCAGCCGGCGCTCGAAACGGGGGAGGATGGCGTCGAGGAGGCCCGATACTCCGGAGGCGGCATGGGCGAGCCAGACGGGGACATAAACCCGCTGCTTCTTTCCCAGTCCTTTCTGCAGGGCCTGGAAGAAATCGCGCCAGGTCGGGAGCGTGTCGTTCGTCACCGTGTAGGACTTCCCCTCGATCCCGTCTTTGACCAGGGCCAGCTCCACGGCCTGGCAGAGGTTCCCGACATAACAATAGCCGAAGTGCCAACGGCCGCGCCCGGCGATGAGGGGGGCGCCCCGCTCGCATCCCCTGAGGATGTTGGCGCATGTCACGCGGTCGTTCGGCCCGAAGACGTCGCCGGGTCTGAGAATGACGGCGGGAAAGCCCCTGCCCGCGTGCTGGTCGCGGAGCTCGTTCTCCGTCCGGATCTTGTGGCGTACGTAGGGCAGGAACAGCGCCGATCGGCCGGGCCTATCTTCCGAGATGTCGCGGCGGCCGAAGCCGAGCGTCAGGGCCGTCGAGATGTAAACGAAGCGCCGGAGGGGCGCGCCGGAATCCCGGAGCCTTCGGATGAAATTCCGGGTCTGGTCGAAGATGTTCTGAGCGCAATCCTCGTCGCAGGCCATGTCGGATACGAGCGCGGCGGCGTGGACGATGTGCGTCGTCCCGGCCGGCAGGCCGATTTTTTCGGGGAGACGGAGATCGCCCTTGATCAGCCGGATGTCGAGGCCCTTCAGGAAATGGAGGTCCGAGGATTCCCGGACGAGAGCGTCGACCTCCCAGCCCCGTTCCAAGAACCAGCGGCAGAGGTTGGAGCCGATGAAGCCGTTGGCGCCGGTGATCAGGACGCGGCTCACGAAGCGTCTCCGGGTCTAACGTCGTTGCGCCGGCTCCAGGCCCCCGTGATAGCGGGCGCCGCGAGGAGGACCAGCACGGCCGCGGCGATCCCGATGACCGAGTCGGAGAGATAGTGAAACCGGCCGTAGACCGTCGAGACGTAGAGCGAGAGGATGACGGGGGCGAGGAGCGCGAAGCCCCGCCGCGTGTATTTCCGGGACATGAACCACATGACCGTGGCCACGGCGCAATGGGGGCTGGGGATCGTCCCGCCGGCGCTATGGACGTGCGCCCGGATGTACTCGGCCACGGAGGCGAAGACGCCACCCCGGAGGGGCTCGGTCAGAAGGACGCGCACCTTCTCCCAGCGCATGGGGCCGGCCACGGGAAAGAGGATGAAGCCCAGGCCGCAGACGAGGTTGACGAGGCCCAGCTGGAAGAGATAGTCCTCGTTCGCCTCCTCGCCGCGCCGGAAGAAGATGACCGCGCCCAGGATGGGGTAAATGACGATATAGACAACGTAGACGAAGAACATCCACTCCGTCAGCGGCGGGGTGTAGAGCTTCTGGATCCAGACGAGCGGCTGGAGGCCGAAGGCCGCCGTCTCCCAGGCGATGACGCGGTCGTCGTTCCAGTTGAAGAAGATGAGCTGGAGGCCGCGGCCCGCCAGGAATATCTGGAGATACATGAGCTGGACGGAGGCCGTCCGCAGAAGAAACCGGAGCACTTTCGGCCGGAGGCGCCGCAGGATGAGAAGGGTCAGGATGTAGAGGACGATGGCGAGGAGGCTCCTGCCGATGAAGACGAGCGGCCGGTCGAGGCGCCCGTTGAAAACGGCGGCCAGGAGGAGGAGAAAGCCGAGCCCGCCGAGGATGACGGCGTCGGTCAGCCGGAGCTTGAGTCCAGCCAAGGAGAGCCGCTTGGACCCCATCACGCCTCCTCCTTCCGTCCGACGCGGCCCCGTCTCCCGAGCCGGGACTCTTCAACGGCCCGCCGGACCGATTCGCGCAGGCCGTATCTTGGATGAAAACCGAGCTCACGCTCGATTTTCGACCCGTCGTAGATCCAGAAATGGTCCCGGGCCGCCTGGACGACCTCCCGGGTCAGGAGGGGAGGCTTCCGGCCGAGACGGGCGGCCGTTTCGGCGAGCCGAGCGGCCAGGATCTGGATGCCGAAGGGGACCTTGATCATGAACCGCTTGACGCCGAGCTCTTCGGCGATCGCCGCCGTGATCTCGGGCCAGGCGTAGGCCCGGCCGTCGGTGACGAAATAGGTCCGGCCAACGCTCCGGGGATCTTCCGCCGCGAGGAGCAGGGCTTCGACGAGATCGTCGACGTCGATGAGACTCGTGCGCGGCCGGCCGTCCCCGAGGGCCGGAACGAGTCTTTTCCGGAGGAGTCCGAGGGTCCGCTCGATCTCCTTCGAGCCCGGCCCGATCACGTTCGGCGGCCGGATGATCGTCACCGGCATCCTGGCCCCCGCCTCCAGGACGATGCGCTCGGCGGCGAGCTTGCTCCGGCCGTAGGCCGACACCGGCCGGGGTTCGTCGTCTTCGGTCAGGGCCTTCCCGTCCGGGCTCGGTCCCGCGGCGGCGATGCTCGAGACGAAGACGAACCGCTTGACGCCGGGCGCAGCCTGAAGACAGGCGTCGACGAGATGCCGCGTTCCCAGCGCGTTGTCCGTTTCGAAAGCCGGCCCGTCGATCGCCTGGATGACCCCGGCCAGGTGGAAGATATGATCCCTGCCCTTGACGGCGCGGACGAGGGAGGCGGCGTCGCCGAGGTCGCCGATGACGAATTCGACCGGCAGGTCCCTGAGCGGAGCGGTCTTGCTCGTCGGACGGACGAAACAGGCGGTCTCGTGGCCGCGGCGGGCCAGTTCCATGACCAGACGCCGACCGATGAATCCGCTGGCCCCCGTGACGAGGGCTCTCATGATACGAAATCCTGCATCCGGTCTCCCGCGGCATTCAGGCGGTGTTCGAACGGGCCAGATTCTAACAAAAGTCGGAGGGGAAGAAAAGGGACCGCCGGCGCGTTGACGAAATCCGCAGACCGTGGGATAATCTGCGGAGCATGAAAAAGGCCGTGGTCATCGCTTTCGTCATATTCTTCGCCGTAGGCATGTTCCATTATTTCTACGCCGAGGACCACTGCCCGGTGCACTGCCCTTCGAGAGGCGGCGGGTTCGGCCACGTCCACCAACATCACGGGGGCGCGTCGACCTGCCTCTGCTTCTGGCTCTCGCTCTTCGGCCCGGAAACGGACAACTTTGCCCGTGCCATGGACTTCCGGATCATGAGGGCTCCGGCCGAAGCGACCCGCCTCTGCGGCCCCCAGGGCGCCGACATCGCCCACCCCCCGAAATCCTCCCTCGTCTGAGCCCTTCGGCGGTTTCGCCCCGACGTCCCGACAAGGAGGATTCCCATGTTTCGAAAGAGACTGCTCGCCAGCGTCGTCCTGACGGCAATACTCGTTTCCGCGCTTCCGGCCGAAGAGCGGAGCATCACTCTGGAGGAGGCTGTCGCACTGGCCTTGGACAGGCATCCGGCCGTCGTCCTGGCCCGCCAGGGGGTCGACGCCGCCCGCGGCAGGCGGATGCAGCTCGAGGCGGTTCCCAACCCCGAGCTGACATTTGAAGCGGCGGGGCTCCCGCTCTGGAATTCGAGCGGCGAGAAGGAGTTCAGCCTGGGCTTCAGGCAGATGATCGAGCATCCGCGAAAGAGGGCGGTCCGCAGGGACATCGGGGCCCTGGGAGAGGCCCGGGCTCAGATCGAGCTCGACCGGGCCCGCAATGTCGTCCGCGGCCGCGTGGAGCGGGCTTACTTCGAAGCCGCTTTCGCCCAAAAGAGCCTGGCCGACCTCGAATCGCTCCTGCTCACTCTCGAGGATTATACCGGGCTCGCGGTCGAACGCTACAAGGCCGGAGAGGTCGCCTACCTCGACGTCGTGCGCGGCCGGCTGGAGACCCTTCGGGCCCGGAACCAGATCGTCGAGGGCCGGCGGCTTCTCAAGGAAAAAACGCTGGCCTTGATCCTCCTCCTGGGGGACTCCGGATACACGCCGTTGAGCTTCTCGACGCCGGTCGGATTCGCCCCTCTCGGCAGAACCTGGGAGGAACTGAAAGCCGCCGCCCTGGCCGGCTCCTCTCTCCGCCTCGCCGCCGAAGGGGAAAAGCTGGCCGGCCGCTCCCTCGCCCTGGCCAGGACGATGACCCTGCCGGACTTTACCCTGGGCTTCTTCCTTCCCAGCAAGAGGCTCGGCGGCTGGGGCGTCGAATTCGGACTATCCCTGCCTCTCCAACGAAAGGCGCCGCGGGGCGCCGCGATGGAAGCCGAGGCTCTGGCCGGCCAGGCCGCCGTTTCGGCCGCGGCCAGGACTCGCGAGGTCCTGGCGGTCCTCGAGCGATCCTACGCCGACGCCCTGGCGCTCGAGGAACAGATCCGTCTCTTCCAGGATTCACTGCTCCGGGAAGTCGAAGAATCCTTGAAAACGGGGATCATCAATTACCGGTTCGGGAAGTCGGACTCCCTCAGCGTCCTGGACATCGTCAGGAGCCTAAAGGAGGTCCGGTTCGAATACCTCAAGGCCCTTCTCAACCACCGGCTGTCGCTCATCGACATCGCCGCCGCCGGCGAAGATGGGTCTTTCGGCACGGGCGAGATAGAGTGAGAACAGGAGGATGGTCATGGACATGAACCGCTGCGCAACGCGTATCCCCGCCGCGGCCCTGCTGGCCGGGCTGTTGTTATTCATCATCCAGGCCTGCGCGCCCGGGAAGCAGGAAAAAGGGGGCGGCAGCGCCGGAGAGCCGGAGATGCAGAGCGAGGTCGCCCTGAGTGCGGGAGCGATCCGGACGGCCGGCGTCCAAACGGCGGCCGTCGAGCGGCTGACGTTCCTGACGTCCGTAAAAGCGACCGGATCGGTCTCCTTCAACCGCAAAAAGTACGTCCGGGTGAGTCCCCGGGTCGCGGGACGGGTCGAGCGAGTCCTCGCTCTTCCGGGCGACCGGGTCGCCGCCGGCCAGCTGCTTTTCGAGCTCTTCAGCCCCGGGCTGATGGCCGTCGAGGCCGAATTTGTCCAGATCCAAGGCCGCGTCGCGGGCGCCACCCGAACGCGGACCGCGGAGGACGCCGCGCTCGATGCCGAGCTCCTCGCTTCCACTGAGACCAAGCTCCGACTTCTCGGATTCGCAGAACCGGACTTCGCCTCCCTCCGGTCCGTGCGCGCGCCGCTTCCGACATTCGGTGTCTACGCCCCTATCGCCGGAACGATCGTCGAGACCGAGGTCCTGCCCGGGGGCGCCGTCGAAGCCGGGAGCTGCCTGGCCGAGCTGGCCGACCTTTCGACGCTCTGGGTCCTCGCCGACGTCTACGAAAAAGACCTGGCGGCGGTCGCGCCGGGCGCGAAGGCGGAAATGACCGTCGCCGCCTACCCCGGGGAGGTTTTCGCCGCCGCTCTGACCCAGGTCGGATCGGTCATGGACGAACAGACGCGGACCGTCAAGTGCCGCCTCGAAGTCGGCAACCCCGCCGGCCGCCTCAAACCGGGCATGTTCGCCGAGATCCGGATCTTCGCCTCCGGGAAAATCGCCTTCCTGGCCGTCCCCGAGGAAGCCGTCCGCACGGCGGAGGGGAGGGCGGTTGTTTTCGTGGAGACCACAGCCGGCCGGTACGCGCGCCGGGCCGTCGAGACGGGCCGGGCGGCCGAGGGTTTCGTCGAGATCCTCAAGGGGCTCTCGGCCGGGGAGCGCGTCGTCACCGCGGGCAGCTTCGACGTCAAGGCCGAGATGCTCAAGGGCACCCTCGAAGGAGAGAAATGATGATCGAGAAGGTCATCGCTTTTTCCCTCAGGCAAAGGACTCTCATCCTCATCGTCCTCGCCCTCATCATCGGGGTCGGGCTTTATTCGTTCCTGTCGCTGCCGATCGACGCCTTCCCCGACGTGACCAATATCCAGGTCGAGGTCGTGGCCACGGCGCCCGGCCTTTCGCCCATGGAGATCGAGAAGTTCGTGACTTACCCGGTCGAGATGGCCATGAGGGGCCTGCCCGGACTCGACATCATGAGGTCGGTCACGAAGTACGGGATCTCGGTCGTCACCCTCGTCTTCCAGGACAAAGTGGACATCTATTTCGCCCGCCAGCTCGTCTTCCAGCGCCTGGCCGAGGCCAAGGACGCCATCCCCGAGAACGTCCAGATCGAGATGGGGCCGGTGGCCACGGCGATGGGGGAGATCTACCAGTACACGCTGGAAGGCCCGGAGCCGGCCGACGCGGCAGCGCGAGAGTCCCACCTCACGGAGCTCAGGACCCTCCAGGACTGGGTGATCAGCCCGCTCCTGAAATCCGTCCCCGGGGTCAGCGAGGTCAATTCCTTCGGCGGGTACATCAAACAATTCCAGGTCATCGTGGATTTGGACCGGCTTCTCAAATATGGGCTGAGCGCGGGCGACGTCTATGCGGCCGTCAAGAACAACAACCAGAATGTCGGCGGCGGCTTCCTCGACCGCCATTCCGAGCAGTTCCTCATCCGTGGGATCGGGCTCATCCGCTCGGTCGAGGACATCTCGAGGATCGTCCTCAAGTCGTCGGCCGGCGTCCCGGTCACCATCGCCGACGTCGCCGATGTCAGGATGGACCACGCCGTCCGCCAGGGCGCGGCCGTCAAGGACGGGAAGACAGAATGCGTCGGCGGGGTCGTCATGCTGCTTCGCGGAGAGAACAGCCGTGACGTCGTCGCCCGGGTCGAGGCCAAAGTGGCCGAGATCAACGACTCGAACCTCATGCCCGCCAGCGTCCGGATCGAACCCTACTACAAGCGCTCCGATATCATCGTCAAAAGCATCGATACCGTGACGGGGGCGCTTCTCGTCGGGTCCATCCTCGTCATCATCGTCCTCTTCCTGTTCCTGCGGAGCGTCCGCGGAGCGTTCGTCGTCATTCTGGCCCTGCCGCTCTCGGCCCTGCTCACGTTCACGGTCATGAGGAGCGCCGGCCTGACCGCCAACCTCATCTCGCTCGGCGGGCTGGCCATCTGCATCGGCATGATCATCGACGCGACCATCATCCAGGTGGAGAACGTCCAGCGGCACCTGAGCGAGGCGGGGAAGGGGAGGTCGACCATCCACGATGTTTTTAAGGCCGTGATCGAAGTCCGGAAGCCCAGTATTTTCGGCGAGCTCATCATCGCCCTGACCTTCCTGCCCATCGTTTTGCTCCAGGGCTACGAGGGCAAGATGTTCTCTCCCCTGGCCTTCACGGTGGGCATCGCCCTGCTGGCCTCGCTTCTCCTCTCGATCTTCGTCATCCCGGTCCTCTGCTCGCTCGTCCTCAAGCCGGGGCATGAAAAGGAGAGCTTCCTGCTGCGGGCGGCCAAGAAGGCCTATCTGCCGGTCCTCAAGTTCGGGCTAAGAAGGAAGGCCGTCGTCATCGGGGCCGCGGTGCTGCTGCTGGCCGCGGCCGTCGCCGTCATCCCGCGCCTCGGGACGGAGTTCCTGCCCGTCATGGACGAGGGCGCCTTCGACATGGACTTCCAGCTTCTCCCCGGCGTTTCGCTCGACAAGGCCCTGGAAACTTCCAAACTCGTCGAGCAAAAGCTCATGGCTTTTCCCGAAATGGCCGTCATCGTGGGCAAGACGGGCCAGACGGGGATCGCCATCGAAGCGCGCGGCGTGGACAAGACGGGCTATGTCGGTGCGCTGAGACCCCGTTCCGAGTGGAAGAACGCGAAGACGAGCGCCGAGCTCATGGACAAGATGCGCCGGACCGTGGCCGATGTCCCGGGCATGGTCATTTCCTTCAGCCAGCCTATTCAGTGCCGGATCAACGAGCTGATGGAAGGCACCCGGGCCGAGGTCCTGGTCAAGGTCTTCGGCGAGGACATGGACGTGCTCAAGTCCACGGCCGAGGGTATCGCCCGCGTCCTGTCGGGGGTCCGCGGGGCGAAGGACGTCCTCGTCGAACAGGTCTCCGGCCAACCGTACATCTCGATCACGGTGGACCGGGCGAAGATCGCCCGCTACGGGATCGACGTCCGGGACGTCCTCGACGTTATCGAGATCGCGGTCGAGGGAAAGCCGGCCAGCTTGATGTACGAGGAAAATAGGTTTTTCGACATCATCACCCGGTTCGCCGAGGATCACCGCGATTCCATCGAAAGGCTCAAGACGATCCTCATCAGCGCGCCCGGCGGATACCGGGTGCCGCTGGGGGACCTGGCCGCCGTGGAGGCCGTCGAAGGGCCGGCCCAGATCAGCCGGGAAAACGGCCAGCGCCGGATCGGGGTCGAGATGAACGTCGCCGGCCGCGACATCGGCGGATTCGTCAAGGAGGCGCGGGCCAGGGTTCGGCGGGACGTCCCGCTCCCGAGCGGAACGTTCGTCAGCTGGGGCGGCCAGTTCGAGAACCAGCAGCGGGCCATGGCCCGGCTGATGGTCATCACTCCAGCCGTCATAGCTCTCATTTTTTTCCTCCTCCTCATGACCTTCAACTCGGCCCGGCTGGCGTTCCTCGTCCTTCTCAATCTGCCCTTCGCCCTCATCGGCGGCGTCTTCGCCCTCCTCATCTCGGGCCTTTACCTCTCGGTGCCGGCGTCGGTCGGGTTCATCGTCCTGTTCGGCGTCGCCGTCCTCAATGGGCTTGTCCTCGTCTCCTATGTGTCCCAGATCCAGGATCGCGGGATGCCCGTCGAACAGGCCATCCTCAAGGGGACGGAGATCCGGCTCCGGCCGGTCCTCATGACCGCGTCCATCGGCGTCTTCAGCCTCATCCCGATGCTCTTTGCCACCGGACCGGGTTCGGAGATCCAGAAACCCCTGGCCGTCGTCGTCGTGGGCGGCCTGATCTCGTCGACCCTGCTGACCCTCCTTGTCCTGCCGGTCCTTTATGGCTTCTTCAGAAAGAAGCCGGAGACTGTCATCCTGGAGTCCGAGCTCGAAGCGCCGGCGGGGGAGTCCTGCCCTCCGGTCTGACTCCCTCTTGAGACGCAGGCGTTGCCGATGCCCTACGAGGTCGAGGGGTGTCGTCGGAGGAAGCATAAAGCGGTGATTTAGCCGTCACGGGCCGGATACGCGGACTCCTCCCACCGAATCCGGACCGGGATGGCGTTAAGGATCACCGCAGCGAACGAAGACGACCCCCGAGGAACCTAAGGGCATCGCATCATACGCCTTCGTCTTTGACAACCTTCGAGATGCTATGCTATAAATCGGCACCATGAAAAGCGTCCTGTTCGCCACGAAGAGCCTGGAGCAGTTGACCCATGAAGCCGACTCGGAGACTTCGGGCCTTAAGCGCGTTCTCGGGCCGTGGCACCTCATCTTCCTCGGCGTCGGGGCCATCGTCGGCGCCGGGATCTTCGTCATCACCGGCCATGCCGCCGCCCAGTACGCCGGGCCGGCCGTCACGCTCTCCTTCATGCTGGCCGGCGTGACCTGCGCCTTCGCCGGGCTCTGCTACGCCGAATTCGCCTCCCTCATCCCCATCGCCGGCAGCGCCTACACCTACGCCTATTCCACGCTCGGCGAGCTCATCGCCTGGATCATCGGCTGGGATCTCATCCTGGAGTATTCGCTGGGCGCCACGACGGTGGCCATCGGCTGGTCGGGCTACGTTGTCAGCTTCCTCAAGGACGTCGGTGTCGATTTCCCCGCCTCCCTGGCGGCGGCTCCCTACTCCTTCAACCCGCAAACCGGGGCCTGGACGAAGACCGGGGCCGTCCTCAACCTGCCGGCGGCCTTCATCATCGCTCTCGTCGCCTACATCCTCGTCCGGGGCATCAAGGAGTCGGCGACGGTCAACTCCGTCATCGTTTTCCTCAAGATCGGCATCATCCTCATCTTCATCGGGGCGGGCCTGTTCTTCATCAAGCCGGCCCTCTGGAAACCGTTCATCCCCCCGAACCAGGGCCAGTTCGGGTTTTTTGGTCTGAGCGGCGTCCTGCGCGGCGCGGGCGTGATGTTCTTCGCCTACCTCGGCTTCGACGCCGTCTCGACCGCGGCCCAAGAGGCCAAGAACCCGAAGCGGGACATGCCCATCGGCATCCTCGGCAGCCTCTTCGCCTGCACGGTCATCTACATCGCTTTTTCCCTCGTCCTCACGGGCGTCGTCCATTACACCCAGCTTGACGTCCCGGCCCCCGTCGCCGTGGCCATCGACGCCATGCGCCTCTTCTGGCTGTCGCCGCTGGTGAAGATCGCGGCCATCATCGGGCTCATGTCGGTGATGATGGTCCAGCTCATGGGCCAGCCGAGGATCTTCTACACCATGGCCAAGGACGGCCTCCTGCCCCCGGTGGCGGCCCGGGTCCACCCGAAGCACGGCACGCCCCACGTCACGACCATCGCCACGGCCGTCTTCGTCGCGATCGCGGCGGCCATGCTCCCCATCGGCATCGTCGGCGAGCTGGTCAGCATCGGGACGCTCTTCGCCTTCGTCATCGTCTGCGGCGGAGTCCTCGTCCTCCGCTACACCCGTCCCGACATCCCGCGGCCCTTCAAGACCCCCCTCGTCCCCTTCGTCCCGGTCATGGGCATCCTGTCCTGTTTCTACCTGATGTCAGGGCTGCCCAAGGACACGTGGTTCCGGCTCCTCGTCTGGATGGGGATCGGGCTGGTCATCTATTTCACCTACGGCATCCGGAAGAGCAAGCTGAGACGAAGGCCATGATCGGCTATTTTTTCTTTTCGGCGGCGAGGACCCCGGCCGCCATGTACTCTTTCGGGGAAAACTCCTGGACCCAGACACGGATCGTTTCGAGGGGGGCGCCGATCGATTCGTGAACGGCCGTCGTGACGGCGGTGAGGAGGGCCTTTTTCTGTTCGTCCGTCCGACCTTCGAGGAGGTGGATCTCTACGAGTGGCATGGCGTTCTCCTTTCCCCCTTATTCTAGCAAAAAGAAGGGGTTTTGTTGACTTTCCGGCGGGCTTTTGATAAACACATGGTCAAGGCTGGCAGACATGCTGATAAAAACTCGAGAATCCAACAACGTCGTCATCTTCGACATCGAAGGTGAGATACGCCGCTCCGAGAGCATGCAGACGACCCTCCACAACCTGGTCAAGTCGCACCTCGACCGGGGGAAGAGGAACGTCCTGCTCAACCTCGAAGGCGTGGAGTTCATCGACAGCTTCGGGGTGGGGGAGATCCTGGCCAGCTACATCTCGACCCAAAACCTGGGCGGGAAGCTCAAGCTGTGCCGGATCTCCAAGAAGCTCCTCCTGATCTTCCAGATCACGATGCTGACCAAGGTCCTCGACATCCGGGAGGATTGCGAGGGCGCCCTGGAGAGCTTTGACAAAGCCTGACCTCGGGGGGGTCTGACAAGGGGGGCCGCGTGGCCAACGGTCGGCTCGAAAAACTCCTCAACCGTTTCGCCGACGTCCGCGGTCACGAAGCCCACGCGGCGCTCTACCTGTCCGGGTTTTTATTCCTGATCACGTTCTCCTTCTCCATTGTCAAGCCGGTCAAGGAGAGCTTCCTGATCGGCCTCGTCAATCCCGCCTGGTGGCCGTACGCCGACCTGGCCACAGCCCTCCTCATCGGCTTCGTCGTGGCCCTCAACGCCCGGCTTCTCAATCGCCTGCCGCGGCGGACCTACATTTCGGTCTCCATCCTGTTCTTCATCGGCAGCCTTCTCGTCTTCTGGTACGCCTTCGACGTCTACTTGAAAAGCCTGGTTTCGACGCCCGTGGCCGATTCCTCCGGGGGCATCTTCTTCGTCTGGATCCCGCTGGCCATCATGAGGGCTTGGCCCGTCCCTGTGTTCGTCTTCTGCTTCTGGTCAGACGTCTTCATCGCCATGTCCGTCACCCAGTTCTGGATCGCCGTCAACGACGTTTTCGACCCCTACCAGGGCAAGAGGCTTGTCGGGCTCTTCGTCACGGGCGGGCTTTTCGGCGGGATCGCCGGGTCGTCCCTGGCCGCGCTCATGGTTTTCGCCAAGCTCATCAGCGCCGGGAACCTCCTCCTCGTCTGTCCCGTCATCCTCGCCCTCGCCCTGATCATGGTCAACCTCGTCTACCGGGAACGACAACACCTGAGGGAGGCCGCCGAGGTCGAGGTCGATCCGGTCCAGGCGGGCGCCCGGGTCGGCTACTGGGAGAGTTTCCTGTCCGTCAAGCGGAGCCGCTATCTCCTCCTGCTGGCCGCGACGCTGGCTTCGGCCATGGTCGCGGGCTCCCTCATCAACTTTCAATTCAAGTTCACGGTCAGGAGGATCTTCACCGCCGCAGATGACCGGACCCTCTTCCTGGCGATGTTCTTCCTGGCCATCCTCGTCGTCTCGACGATATTCCATCTGGCCACGACCAGGCGCGTCCTGAGGACCTTCGGCATCCGCTGGGCCCTTCTCGTCGCGCCCGCCCTTCTCCTGGTCGGCTCCTTGGCCGTCTTCCTGGTCTCCGCCGGCGCACTCCTGGCCTGGGCCAGCCTCATCCGGGGGGGGGATAAGCTCTTCGACAACACGATCAGCCAATCGGTCCGCGAGCTCCTCTACATCCCCGTCCCCGCCGATATCAAGTACAAGGCGAAGATCTTCATCGACATGTTCGTCAACAAATTCGCGACGGGCCTCGGCGCCGGGATCTACCTGGTCCTGTACTGGCTTTCCGGGTTCGCCTACAAGGACGATGTCACCAAGGTCCGGGAGATCGGCATCCTGGTCGTCGTGTTCCTCTGTCTTTGGATCGCCCTGACCAGGGCCGTCTACGCGGAATACCCGGCCGTCCTGAAAAAGGATATCCGCAGGAGATGGGACGAGGGCGACAAGATCGTCAGCGCCAACATCGACGTCGACCTGACCCGCGACGTCTTCGACGCCCTGCAAAGCCGGGAACGGAGCACGACCCTCTACCTCATGAACGTCTTCGACCTCGTCCGCAAGAACAACCTGACCCCCGAGCTCAAGGAAGCGCTCGGGATCAAGCAAGACGAACTCCGGGCCCGGTCCATGGACTGTCTGTTCGACGTCGGCGGAGAGGTCCTCTTCCAGAGCCTCGACGAGGCCATCGTCGACAAGGAGTTCGCTTCCGAGATCGACCTGATCTTCCTCCTGCCTTCCTATCAGGAGATCATGGGAAAGCGCCTCGCGGAAGACGCCGGCTCCGCCTCGGAAGTGGACCGGATCGACGCGGCCAAGCTCATCGGCCTGATGGTCCGGTCCCCTGAAACCCTCCGGTTCCTGGAACGCTTCCTGCAGGACCCATCTCCCGAAGTCGTCACCTACGCCCTCCGCAGCGCGGCCGTCCACCGGCGCGCCGAACACGTCCCTCTCATCCTCCGGCAACTGGGAAATCCCCTGACCTCTCTGGAGGCCCAGGGGACGCTCACGGACTACGGCCCCGGCATCGAAGAAGAGCTCAAGTCCGCCCTCGGAGACGAGAGCGAAGCGTTGAAAGTCCGGCGGGCCATCCCCGGCGTCCTGGCCCGGTTCGGGACCCAGGCGAGCGCCGATATCCTTCTCGACGAGCTGGCCCGCCGCCGCGAGGACGTGGAGCCGGAGCTCATCGACGCCCTCTACAAGATCCGGGCCGACCGGCCCGAGGTCCGTTTCCGGGACAAGAAAGTCCGGCCGGAGATCCTCTTCCTGATCGAAAAAGGCTACGCCATCGTCCTGGATGCGACGCGCCGCGCCCCGGGCGGCGCCCCCGCCGGCCTGACCTCCCAGGCCAAGGCGGCCCTGGACATCAAGGTCAAGCGGGTCTTCGACCTGATGACCCTCCTCCATCCCCCCGAGGACATCGTCAAGGCCTGCCAGAACATCCTCCAGGGGACCCGGAAGTCCGTCGACTACTCCCTCTCGCTCCTGGACGACCTCCTCGACTACGAGATCAAGGCCCTTCTCTTCCCGCTCATCGAGGACCTGCCCCCGGAGGAGAGGGCTCTGCGCATGAAAAAGGCCATGAGGTTGAAATGAGACGCCGCCTCCTCTACAATGATAAAGAAGGGATGCAAATGGTCCAGCTTTTCATCTATCCGAAGACAGGGGATCCCTCCACGTTCCCGCTCGGTGCGAAGCGGGTGAGCATCGGCCGGGCGGCCGCGAATGACATCGTCCTGTCCGACCAGTTCAGCTCGGGCTGCCACGCCGTCATCGCCCCGACGGAGCGGGGCTACGCCCTCCTCGACCAGGGCAGCAAGAACGGGACGTTCGTCAACGGGCGCCGCGTCAACGGTGAGATCGATCTCGCCCGGGGGGACGAGATCCTCGTCGGCTCGACCCGCTTCTATTTCGACCGGGACCTCCAGACCAACATCGAGATGGTCGAAGGGACGACCTTCACCCACAGCTCGAACACGATCATCCAGGTCAAGGACATCCTCAAGAAACCGCCCTCGTCCGGCGCCTTGAAGACCCCGGGCGGCGGGCTCGACCTGGACCGCCTCCAGCAGGACCAGAAGATCATCGCCGTCATGGGCGAGGTCAGCCAGGCCCTGATCTACCACATGCCGCTCGACAAGCTCCTCGAGCATATCATGGACGTCCTCACCCAGCACCTCCCGATGGACCGGGGCGTCCTCATGCTGAAGGACGAAGCGACCCAGGTCCTCGAGCCCAAGGTCATCAAGATCCTGAACGGGGCCTTGCGGACGCAGAGCATTTTCGTCAGTCAGACGATCGTCAAGACGGCCCTCGAACGGAACTCGGCCATCCTCATCTCGGACATCCAGTCCGACGAGCAGCTGCGGGCCCAGGAGAGCGTCGTCCAGGCCCAGATCCACTCGGCCATGTGCGTGCCGCTTTGGAACAACCAGGACATCATCGGACTCATCTACTGCGACCGGGCCTCCCTCCTCGAGCAGTTCTCGGAGGACGACCTGCGGCTCCTGACCCTTCTCGCCAACCTGGCCGCGATCAAGATCGAGAACGCCCGGCTCTACGAAGAATCCCTGAAGATGATCCAGATGGAGCGGGAGCTGGCCCTGGCCGTCCAGATCCAGAAGAACTTTCTGCCGCGGGATGAGCCCGCCTTCGCGCCCTACGACATCAGCGGCAGCACCCGGGCCTGCTACCACGTCGGGGGCGACTATTACGATTTCATCCCCATCGACAAGGACCGGCTGGGCGTCGTCATCGCCGACGTCGCCGGCGTAGGCGTGAGCGCCGCCCTGCTCATGGCCTCGCTGCGGGGGGCCCTCCACGAGAAGTTCCCCACGACCTACAACCTGAGCGACCTCACCGCCGGCCTCAACGATTTCGTTTACACGAGCTCGGACAGCCACTGCTTCATCTCCTTCTTCCTGGTGGTCGTCGACCGGCGCAAGGACGAACTGGCCTACGTCAACGCCGGCCACAACTCGCCCGTCCTCGTCGGGCCGAAGGGATCTTCGCGCGTCCTCGAGAGCACGGGTCTTTGCCTGGGGATGTTCCCGGGACAGACCTACGAGGAGAGAACCATCTCCGTCGGACCCGGCGACATCCTCTGCCTCTTCACCGACGGCATCGTCGAGACCCGGAAGGACAAGCGGGAGGAGTTCGGCGACCAGCGCCTGGTCGACAGGCTCAAGGTCTCCGGGTCCCTCGCGTCCCGAGAGATCATGGACAAGATCTACGAAGACGTCTTCGCTTTCAGTGGCTGCACCGAGGCCGGCGACGACATGACCCTCGTCGTCGTCAAACGGAATCCATGAGGGCTGGGGCCAGGAGAGTCCATTGACGGAAACCGATGCGAGAGAACTCGTCGTCCCGGCCACCCTCAAAGAGGTCGACCGGGTCCGGCGCTTCCTCCACGACTACCTCGGCGGCCTGGGCCTCAAAGAGGAGGACGAGCTCAAGATCGAGCTCGCGCTCCACGAGATCTGCGTCAACATCGCCCTGTACGCCTACCCCGAGGGCCGGGAAGGCGATCTCGCCATCCGCATCTGGCGGGACGACGGGACCCTGTTCCTGGAGATCCGGGACCGGGGCGTCCTCTTCGATCCGGTCAAGAAACCCAATCCCGACGTGCTGGCCAGACTTCGCAGCGGCAAGCGGGGCGGGCTCGGCGTCTTTTTTTTCCGGACGATGATGGACGGCCTGAGCTACAGACGTGACGGCGGCGAGAACATCCTGACCGTTTCGAAGAATATCTGATCAGTAGAAGACCTTGTTCTCCCCGGTGGCCTTGACCAGCCGGTCGATCTCCTTCAGGATGAGTTCGCGCCGGATGAGGACGGCGTTGATCTCGTCGTCGGAAAGGGTGTTGCCGACGGCGGACCTGATCGCGGCGAAATCGAGCGCCTTGACCTTGTCGACGATGGCCCGCGGCAGCTCGCTCATGAGCTGGGGTCCCTGGGGGGAATTGGCCGTGTAGAGGAGGCCCTTGGTGAAACGGGCCGACGTCCGGAACGAGCGGGAGTGGTCGATGAGGATCATCCGCCAGTCGGGGGTGATCAGGATCTGATTCATGTGGCGGTCTTCGTTGGCGATGAGGTTGTCCCAGAGTCTCTGGAGATAGGTCGCCCGGTTCCAGTTGAAAACCTTCGCCAGGGGCATCTTGATCTTTTTCTGCTCCCTGTCCCGGAGCGACATGCAGTCGTCGACCCAGTACTGGCAGGAGCCTTTGTCCCCTTGGAAGCGGCGCTCGACGGTGGGCGGGACGAGGCCCAGCCCGAGGTGCTTGTCGAGAAGGTAGGCGGCAATCTCGTAGTTCCAGCCCTCCCAGAACCCGCCCATGCGGCCCTGGGCGTTTTTCCAGAGGGCCCGATGGGTCACGTCCCCTTTCTTGAGGGTCAGGACCCAGGGCGAGGTCACGGCTTCGGACCCCGACAATTGCCTGCTGCCGACGACCTCCGCGGTCCTGAGGAAGTCCTCCCATTTTTCGCGCTGGGCGAGGTCGTCGGGCAGGAACTGGGGTGCGGAAATCCCGGATGGGGGCTCCCCCGGTCCATGGGCCGCGGGTGCGTCCTGGCCGAGGCCGGTCAGAAGCAGTCCGGCGAGCGGGACGACGATAACAACCATGGCGGCAAGAGCGTTTTTCTTCGTCACGGGTCCCTCCCAATCTGCATCCGGACAACGGGCGGCCGGTGGAATCGATCTCGCCGGACTCAATAGAGAACGGCGGTTTCGCCCTGCTCCCGGACCATCAGCGCGACCTCCTTGAGGAGAAGCTCCCGACGGGCGAGGATCGCCGTGATCTCCTTGTCCGTGAGCGTCGGCCCGACGGCCGCTTTGATGTCATCGAAGGTCAGGGCCTTGATCTTCTCGACGAACCAGCGGGGAAGCCGGCGGAAGAGGAATGGCGTGCCCTGCTGGGACATTTTGATCCCGTCCCGGCCGAACATCAGCCGCTCGGTGAATTCCTTGGTCGAGCGGAACGCCCTGGAATGGTCGAAGAGGATCATCCGCCAATCTTCGGTATAGAGGACGTTCTGCTGGGTCCGGTCCTCGTTGGCAATGAGGCAGTCCCAAGCCCGTGCCAGCCACTTCATTTTTTCGGTGTGGTCGAGGGCCGAGTCGGGGATGCGGATGCCTTGCTCGAGCATCTTGAGCAGGCTGTACTTGTTTTCGGCCCAGTAGACGAGAGCGCCTCTCTTCCCCTGGAACTCGCGCTCGACGGCCGGCGGGATCATGTTCAGGCCGATGAGCTTGTCGAGCCGGTAGGCGGCGATCTCGTACTGCCAGCCCTCGAGGAAGCCGCGCTGCACGCCGATGGGATTCTTCCAGGCGGCCTTGGCCTCGACGCCGCCCTTCTTGAGATAGAGCTTGAAGGGCTTGGTCACGCCCTCGCCGATGGGCTCGAACCGGACGATCTCCGCCGTCGCCAGGAATTCCTCCTGGGCGGTCCTTTGGGCGAGCTGTTCCGGCGTGAACTGGGCAAAGACAGCCGGAGCCCCGAGCGGCAGCAAACCCGCCAAGACAACGAGGACGAATATGCGCTTCATTACGATCTCCCCGGCGAAATGACGTTCTGACCGAATCGTAGTCCCTTCGGAAAAGAAAATCAACCTGCGGCCGCGTCGGCGGCGGCTTTCCGCGTCTTGTACGACTTGAAGATCTTGAGGCAGACGACGAGCAAGACGATGACGACGAGGACGTTGAGCAGGGCGTAGCGCTCGATCTTGAGCCCCAGGAGCTGGGTCCCGACGATGACGGCCAGGGCCGAAAGAGTGTCGCCGCCCCGGACGAAGAACGTGTCGATCGCGGCCTTGGCCTTGTACTTCTCCTCTCTTTTGGTGACCAGGAACAGGGCGGCCTTGGTCGTATTCTGGAGCGAATAATCCGTGCCGTTCTCGAGCGCCTTGACCCAGCGGACGAGGACGAAGACCGCCCCGAAGGAGATCAGGCTGTACCCTCCCAGGGCGATGAGAGGCAGGAAGAGCAGAGCCCCTCCGATCCCGACCCACTTGAAGATCCGCGAGACGAGGAAAAGCTGGATGAAGAGCGCGATCAGGTTCGTCAGGAACTGGTAATCCATGAACGCGTTGTGAATGCTCTTGATTTCCGTTTTCGCCGCCACGACCGGCGAAGAGGCCGGCAGAGCGTCCGCCGCCGGCTTCGCAGCCGGATTGGCGATCGATTGGTCGACCGTAACCTTGGTGATGATGAATTCCCCGGTCGCGTTGACGAAATTGTAGAGGCCGATCATGACCGCGATGAGGAGGAGATAGCGGCTCTTGAAGATGAGCCGGAAGCCGCCGCCGGCCTTGAGGGGCTGTTCCTGGATCTTGGCTTTCTCCTCGGCCCCGGCCAGGCCCTTTTCCCGATCTTCGCGTGTTTTTCGGACCTCCCGGCGGTGGATGTGCCAGGCCAAGAGGATGCAGAGGAAGAGGATGACCCCGGCGATGAGCATGAGCTTGAATTGCCAATCCTTCCCCAGGATGTCCCGCAACTGTTTCATGATGGGGAGCGTCGCGACGAGACCTCCGAGCGTCGCGCCCAGGGCGACGAGCGGAAAGGTCCGCTTTCCGACCTCGTCGGAATAGAGGTCGTTGGCGAAGCCCCAGAACTGGGCGATGACGAAATAGTTGAAGATGCCGATCCAGATGAAAAACATGATCCCCATGGGCTTGACGGCCATGCCGCCCAGGTTGAGGAAATAAAAGATGACGAGGTTGGAAATGAAAAACGACGTCGTGCAAGTGATGAGGACGTGCCGGGGGACCCTGGAGGCCAGACGGCTGAAGGCCTTGATGACGAAGACGAACAGGACGGCCTGGGCCCCGCTCAGGCAGCTCTTGATCACGGGGGCGTCCTTGTCCACGAGAAGGAGCGCTTCGCGCAGCGGCTTGAGGATGTAATAGGCCAGGAGCAGGAGAAAGACGTTCAGGGCCAGCAGGAGCGCCTTGCCGGCCTCCCCGTGGCGGATGTCGGCGAAAAGCCGGAGGAAACGGTAGCCGAGATGGTAACGGACTTCACTCCGCGGCAGAGTCTCCGCCGCTGACGGGTCGGGCATCTCCCCGCTCCTTTCCGGGTTATCAGAACAGGACGTTCGTTTCCCCGGCGAGCTCGATCCGCCTCTGGATGTACCGGAAGATGAGCTCCCGTCGGGAATTGAGCGCCCGGATCTCCTCCTCGTTGAGGTAGGGGGCCATGAGGCCGGCGACGGTCTTGTCGTCCCAGCCGTTGAGTTTTTTATAGAGGAGCCGCGAACACCTGCGGATGTCGCAGTGCGGGACCGTGCCCTTTTTCGGAGCGAAAGCCTCGGAAAAGTCGACCCGGTAGATCTTCCCGTCGTCGCGGCTGATCAGCGTGTCCTTCTCGTTCTGGCAGTCGTCGTAGACGAGGTTTTGGAAGACCAGCAGGTCGGCCATGGCTTTTTCGAAGGCCGCCGGGTCCTTTGGCGGGAGATTCTTTTCCTTCCGGTCCGCCTCGGAGATGGAATTCGCGACGAAGGCCTGAAGCGCTCCCGGCGTCTGGTCGACCCGATACTCCACCATCGGCGGGATGTAGCCGAGGACGAGATACTTGTCCAGGGCGTAGGCCGCCAGGTCGTACTTGAAACTGTCGGCCAGCGGGTCGGGTCGGCGCCGGTCGATATACTTGAAGAGGGCCGTGCGGACCTCTCCGCCGGCTTCCAGGGTGAGCCGCCAGGCGTCGGTCCGTCCGCCCGGGCCGGGCCCCCGGCCGACGACGGACGCCGTCCTGAGGAAACCCTCCATTTCCTTCGTCGAGAGGACCTTGGGAGGAGGGAGCTTGACGGCCGTGCGGGCGGCCACCTCCTCGGTCTCCCCCCAGACCCTGAATTCGCCGTGGTCGTAGATCAGGGCCGAGGGGATCCCCCCGTAGCTCCCGGAGATCCCGGTGTCCATGATCCAGACCCTGTCCTGGAAGCGGGCCACGTTTTTCTTTTCGATGACGGGGCTCGAACCGCTGTCGAAGCGGAAGAAGTTGTGCCCGATGACCATAGCCCGGGCGCCGAGGTTGGCCAGGATCCGGTCGACCCCGGACCGGGCCGATTCCTCGCTCCCCTTGGCCAGGCCTCTGTACCAAAGGGGGCTGTCGGGGTCGTAGACGATCCTGGGCTTGAAGGGATGCCGGTATTGCTGGGGGTCCCTCATCCTTCCCTGGAAAAACTCGAGCTCCGTGCGCATGACGGTGTTGATCTCGCGGAGCGGCCACTTGGAAAAAGCCTCGCTCACTCCGCCGTGCACGAAGATGACGTCGTTGATCTTGATGATGACGTTCTTCTGGAGGAGCCAGTCGCCGTAGGCGTCGTTGAACCCGAGGACGTAGGCCTTCCGGGCTTCCGGGTCCCTGCGGACGAGGATTTCCTGCCAGAAGGAGGCGAGGTTTTCGTCGGCGGCGACGTCGAGACCGCCTTCTTCGGCCGTTTTCCGTTCCTCCGGGGAGAGGGTTTTGAGGTACTCGGCTTCTTTGGCCTTGCGGTAGGACTCGGGGAGGAAATCGACGAACTGTTTGACCGTGACGTAGTTCGGGTAATCGAGGGAGATCCCGGTGATGTTCATCTCCTCGTGGTTCCCGATGAGCACGTGGACCATCCCCCCCACGGCCGCGGCTTCCTTCTCGAGGCGGATGAGGAGGTCGAATATCTTCCTGGCGTCGGGGCCTCGGTCCATGATATCGCCGAGCTGGACGAGATGGGTCTTGCCCGCGACCCAGTGGAGTTCCTCATCGAGGACGCCGACTCCCGGCTGAGTGAGGATGAAGATGAAGCGGTCGTAGTCGCCGTGAAGGTCGGCGACGGCCACGACGCGATCGACGTCCGTCCAGACATAGGGGATGTCGGCGGCAGGGGAGAGTCGGAAGAGGAAGACGACGGACAGGAACAGGAAAAGAAGACGGTGTCCGGATCGGCCCTTTCTGTTGCTGGACATCTCAATCCCTTACGGTCGATATCCTTTATAGCCGATTTTGCGGAGGGAATCAACCCCCATTTGCGGGGAGTCTAGGAGTTGACTCCCCGCCGTCCGTCCTGATATCCTGAACGGGCGATCCAATCCGGGGAGAAAGGACACGAGGCCATGATCGGACGATCTTGCGTCAATCCGAAAAGGCAAAGCGCGGCGGCCGCGGCAGCCCTGGTCCTGACCGTCGCGATCAGCACCGCCGCCTGCGGCAGGAACGAGCGTCCCGCCGGTCCTGCCGCAGGCGGCGGCGTCAAGCCCGGCGTCGAGGTATTTCTCGAGAGACATCTCGACCTCGTCAAGGGAAAGAGAGTCGGGCTCATCACCAACCCCACAGGCACGGACGGCCTCCTCCGGTCGTCGATCGACCTCTTCCTGGCCAACCCGGCGGTCAAGCTCGTCGCCCTCTACGGCCCCGAGCACGGCGTCCGGGGCAACGCCCAGGCCGGAGAGCACGTGCCGTTCACGCTGGACGAGAAATACAACCTGCCGATGTTCAGCCTCTACGGACAGTCCTTCAAGCCCGAACCGGGCATGCTCAAGAACATCGACGCCTACATGCGGTCGTTCGATACGAAGGAAACGGGGAAGGTCCCGGAAGCGGCCATGGTCGACGGGATCGACGTCATGATCTTCGACATCCAGGACGTCGGGGCGCGCGTCTACACCTACATCGGGACCATGGCCTACGCCATGCAGGCCGCGGCCGAGAACGGCATCGATTTTATCGTCCTCGACCGGCCGAATCCCATCAACGGGGTGGACATGGAGGGGGCCATCCTCGAATACCCCGAGTACAGTTCTTTCGTCGGGCTCTTCCCCATCCCTCTGCGGTTCGGCATGACCATGGGGGAGCTGGCCCTTCTCTTCAACGACAAGTTCCTGGCCCGGAAGGCCAAGCTGACGGTCATCCCCATGGAAGGGTGGAAGCGGGAGATGTGGTTCGACGGGACCGCCCTCCCCTGGGTCATCCCGTCCCCCAACATGCCCACGCTCGACACGGCGACCGTCTATCCGGGGCTGGTCGCCCTCGAGGGCACGAACCTCTCGGAAGGGCGGGGAACGACGAAGCCGTTCGAGCTTTTCGGGGCTCCTTGGATCGACGGCCATGAGCTGGCCAAGGCTCTCAACGCCCTGGGGCTCGCCGGCGTCCGGTTCCGGGAGGCCTGGTTCACGCCGACCTTCTCCAAGTTCCAGGACCAGCTCTGCGGCGGCTGTCAGATCCACGTGACCGACCGGAACGCCTTCCGGTCCGTCGCGGCGATCCTTCACATCGTCAAGACGGTTCGGGACATGTATCCGGACAAGTTCGCCTTCCACGCGGACTACTTCGACAAGGTCATGGGGACGGGCTCGGTGCGCAAGGCCCTGGAAGCGGGGACCGGCGTTCCCGCCATCCTGGAGAACATCCGGCCCGGCCTCGAGGCTTTCGCCGACCTCCGCAAGCCCTATCTGATCTACTAAACGGATAAGGAGAGAGACGCGATGGCGACAAAGATCCTTCCCTACGCCCTGGCCAACCCCCTGTCCCTTATGCTCGATAAACCCGCCGCCGGCTTCACCCGGGCCGACCTCCTCAAGGTCGTCGAGACGAAACAGGTCGAGCGCGTCACGTTCCACTACATCGCCATCGACGGCAAGTTCAAGGAACTCAGCATCCCCGTCACGGACCGCCTCCAGCTCGAAACCGTCCTGGCTGAGGGGGAGCGCGTCGACGGGTCGTCTCTCTTCAAGGGTATGGTGGACATGGCCCTTTCCGACCTCTACGTCGTGCCCCAGTACCGGACGGCATTTTTCAATCCTTTCGACGAGGGCAGTTTGGACTTTGTCTGCCGCTACCTGACAGCGGACGGGACGCCGGCGCCTTTTGCCCCGGACAACATCCTGGCCCGGGCCGCGGCGATATTCCGCAAGACGACCGGCCTCGAGATCAACGCCCTGGGCGAGCTCGAATTCTTCCTGCTGACCGCGCCGGCCGACCGGACCTTCCCGGCCGAGCTCCAGCGGGGCTATCATGGCTCGGCCCCCTTCATCAAGAGCGGGCCCATCCTTCACGAAATGGTCCGGCACATCGCCCGGGTGACCGGTGCCGTCAAGTACGCCCACAGCGAAAACGGCATCGTCGAGACCGTCCGGAGCGACGTCGCGGAGATCGAGGGACGCCTGGCCGAACAGCTCGAGATCGAGTTCCTGCCGCGTCCCGTCGAAGAGATGGCCGACGACCTCGTCCTCGGCCGTTGGATCATCCGCAACACAGCCTTCCGCCACGGTGCGATAGCCACATTCACCCCCAAGATCGAAGAGGGGGTGGCCGGCAACGGCCTGCACTTCCACCTCGAGCTCACCCGGGCCGGGAAAAGCGTCATGCGGGGCGACGACGGCAAGCTCTCGACCGAAGCCCGAAAGCTCATCGGGGGCCTCTGCGAATACGCCGACTCCCTGACGGCCTTCGGCAATACGGTCTCCTCCGCCTACCTCCGTCTGGTCCCGAACCAGGAGGCGCCGACCCGCATCTGCTGGAGCGATCTGAACCGCAGCGCCCTCATCCGGGTCCCGCTCGGCTGGGGCAACGTCTCAGGCCTGGCCCGGACGGTCAACCCTGCGGAGACCGAGGATTTCAAGGACGCGCACGGCGGGCGCCAGACCGTGGAGATCCGCAGCCCGGACGGCAGCGCCGTCATCCACCTGATGCTGGCCGGGATCGTCATGGCCGCCAACTGGGCTTTCAAGGGCGACCTGTCCCTCTTCAAGGACTACGGCCCGCTCGAGCTCGCAGAGAACCTCTATGTCAAGGGCAACATCTTCTCCGACAAGGAGCTCCTCAAGCGCCTGCCCGTCCTGCCGGCGAGCTGTGTCGAATCGAGCCGCGTCCTCCTCCAGAAGAGGGGGCTCTACGAGCGCGGCGGCGTCTTCCCGCCGAGTGTCATCGATTACGTCGCCGGAATGCTCCAGGCCGAGAACGACGAGTTCATGAACAAGAAGCTCTCCGACCTCCCGGCCCACAACCGCCTGCACGAGATCCGGAAGATCATGCACAAGGACCTGCACAAGAATTGAGGAAGGAAACCATGACCGCCCGGGAGCGGTGGCGGGCCGTCTTCTCGCGGCAGAAGCCCGACCGGGTCCCGACCGACTACTGGGCGACCGACGAAGCCACGAAGAGGATCATGCGCCATCTCGGCTGCCGGACCCGGCGGCAGATGCTGGACAAGCTCCATGTCGATTACGAGGTCAGGGTCGAGCCGCACTATGTTGGGCCCCAGCTCGCCCGGATGACGGACGAGTTCGGCCGCAAGTTCAGGAGCGTCGATTACGGGACCGGGACCTACCGGGAATGCGTCCACTTCCCGCTGGCCGGATTCGGCTCGGTCGCCGAGATCGAGAAGAACTACGTCTGGCCGACCTCCGACTGGTGGGATTCGAGCGGCATCCCCGCCCAGATCAGGAAGAACGAGACGCATCCCATCCGCGGCGGCGGCTCGGAGCCGTTCCTCATCTACAAGGAGCTCCGCGGTCAGGAGCAGGCCTTCGTCGACCTCGTCGAGAATCCCGAGATCGCCCACTACTGCCTGGGCAAGCTCTTCGACCTGGCCTACGAGACGACGGTCCGGATCTACGACGCGATCCCGGGCCAGGTCATGATCTCCTACGTCGCCGAGGACATGGGCGGCCAGACGGACCTGATGCTCTCGGTCCGCCACATCCGCGAATTCCTCCTGCCGGGCATGAAACGCATGATCGACCTGGTCCACGAGGCCGGCGCCTACGCCTTCCACCATAACGACGGCAGCTGCTGGCGTATCGTCCCCGAGCTCATCGAACTCGGCATCGACCTGCTCAACCCTCTCCAGTGGCGCTGTCCGGGCATGGAGAGGGAGCGGCTCAAGCGCGACTTCGGCGGGAAAATCGTCCTCCACGGCGGCATGGACAACCAGCACACTCTCCCGTTCGGGACGGTCGACGAGGTCCGGCTGGAGGTCGAGGACAACCTGCGCCTCCTCGGCGCCGGCGGCGGCTTCATCCTGGCGCCCTGTCACAACATCCAGGCCATCACGCCCCCGGAGAACGTCGTGGCCATGTACGAAGCCGCGTACAATCTCGGCCGCTACTAGGCCTTCACCCTCCGCGCCTCGAACTCCGGGGTCAGGTTTTTCCAGAGCGAGTTGAATCGGCCCTGGAGGTCCGCGTAGAGGGCGGCGTTCCGGGGGTCGGGGCGCGCGGCCAGCCTGTCCTTGACGACTCGGCTTTCGGTTATTTCGGCGATGTCGGCTTTTTCCCCTTTGGCGAGCGACCAATTCCAGATCGATTGGAGGGCGGCGCCGTAGGCCGCGGCCTCCTGCTCGCGCAGCGTTACAACCGGCGTTCCGAAGATATCGGCCACGATCTGGAGCCAGAGCCGGCTCTTGGCCCCGCCCCCGGTGGCCCGTATCTCGGCCGGCTTCAGGCCCAGTTCCCTCATCCGGGCGAAGCCGTAGCCCAGGTTGAGGACCGTGCCCTCCATGACCGACCGGACGATGTGGTCGGCGTCGAAGGTCTTCCTGTCGAGGCCGAAAAAAACGGCGCTCGAGAAGGGCAGGACGGGCACCCTTTCCCCATCGACGAAGGGGAGAAAAAGAAGCCCCTCCGCGCCCGGCCCGGCCCGGCGGGCCAGCCGTTCGAGCTTGGCGTTATCGAGGCCGAAAAGCGACTTGACGATCTCCGTCGTGTTGGTCACGTTCATCGTGCAGAGGAGCGGCAGCCAGCCGCCCGTGCTGTCGCAGAAGGCCGCGATCTCGCCTTCAGGGTCGACAAAAGGTCTGGCGAAGTGAGAATAGATCGTGCCCGAGGTTCCCAGACTCAAGGTGCAGACTCCCGGGGTGACGTTGCCGCTGCCGATCGCGCCCATCATGTTGTCGCCGCCGCCGCTCGAGACGAGGACCCGGTCCAGGCCGAAACGGCCGGCCAGGCTTTTTTTGACGAAGCCCACGGGCTCGCGTGGGTGGCTGAGCGGCGGGAGTTTCCCGGCGAGGCCCGGGTCGACGGCGTTCGCGGCTTCCTCATCCCAGCGGAGCCGGCGGATGTCCATGAGCCCCGTGCCCGAGGCGTCGCCGTATTCCATCCGGGCCCGGCCCGTCAGATAAAAGTTCAGATAGTTGTGGGGGAGGAGGACGGTCGCGAGCTTCTCGAAATTCCGCGGCTCGTGCCTCTTGAGCCAGAGGATCTTCGAGGCCGTGA
This sequence comes from Candidatus Aminicenantia bacterium, assembly GCA_041479905.1. Taxonomy (GTDB): domain Bacteria; phylum Acidobacteriota; class Aminicenantia; order Aminicenantales; family Saccharicenantaceae; genus RBG-16-66-30. The sequence goes on along the minus strand of JBGOYY010000011.1, from coordinate 21,670 downwards.
AGCCGACGGCCAGGCCGATGCCCAGGCGGGCGATCATCTTTTTGCGGCCGCCGAGAGCGGCGACAAGGTCCGCTGTCTCGAGGACGGTCGAAGTGTCGTTCCAGAGCTTGGCCGGCCGGATCGGCCGGCCCTTGCCGTCGAGCGGGACAAAGCCGTGCTGCTGGCCGGAGACGCCGAGCGAGACCACCTTTTTTGCGTCGATCCGGGCTTGCTTGAGGGCCGCTGTCAGAGCGGTTTCCATGGCCCCGACCCAGGACGCCGGGTCTTGCTCGCTCGCTCCCGGCCCGAGGCCTTCGACCATGACGTGCGGGCCATAACCGCGGCCGAGGACCCGCCCGGTTTCAAAATCGACGACGAGGGCCTTGGTCCCTTGTGTTCCGGAATCGATACCGACGGCGTACATGCTCCACCTCGCTCGCGGTTGATACGTTCGTCGAATGGGTTGATTGTAGGGGAGCTTCTGCGGCCCTGTCAAATCGGGCCTCTCTGGTCACGCGGCTTGACCCGTTCGCCGCCGCTAAGCACCGCCCTTCAAGGGGGACGCGAAGCGCGAAGCGCGGCTCAGGGTTAACCCCGAGAAGTCTGGGGTTGACAGGCCGGCGGTGGGGAAAATAGAATGGGCCCGGTTTGAAACGGCGGACTCGGGAAGAGAGAGAACGATGAAAAAAACCCTGAAGATCCTTTTCGCAACCCTGGCGTTCGCCGGAATGACGACCGCCTCCTGGGGTGCGGGCGTTTCCCTGACGTTCAAGGGCGGCCAGTTCTGGCCGAGCGACAGCGTCTTCCGGGAGGTCTATAAAGGCGGGACGGTCTTCGGCGGAGAATTGGCCAAGCCTCTCATCGGCGGACTCTACCTCTGGGCCGGCATGGAATATTTCGGCAAGAGCGGTCTGCTGTCCGTCTCCGAGGAAGTGACGAAAGTCCGCATCATCCCCGTTTACCTGGGCCTGAGATGTCACTTCGGCAAGTCGGCGGTCCGCCCTTACCTCGGCGCCGCGGCCGCTTACTTCCTGTTAAACGAAGAGAATCCCCTGGGAAGCGTCAGCAAGAGCGGCTTCGGCTATCTCGTCCAGGCCGGTCTCCTCGTCAAGGTCGCCGGCCCTGTTTCGTTCGACCTCTACGGGAACTACCGGGCCTGTAAGCTCAAAACAGGCGACCCGGACCCCCTCGAGGCGAACATCGGCGGCTTCTCGGGCGGCGCCGGATTGGTCTTCCGCTTCTGAAGCGTTCGCCGCGGCCTTGAAAAAGCTTACCGGGACCGCTACACTGGCATCCATGAAGACCGCCATGAAAGTCGCGGGCGCGGTCGCCGCCGTCGTCCTCTTGATCTCCCCCTCTTTCGCCAGCCTGAAGGCGGGAGCCAAGTTTATCCCCTTTTCTCTGAAGAACGTCGACGGCAAGGACCACACGGTGACGATGGAGGAGGGCAAGTTGACCCTGATCGTGACCGAGACCTTGGCCGGCGAGACGAAAGTCTCCAAGTCCCATCCGGCCGGCGTCCTCGTCGATTTCTGGGCGACCTGGTGCATCCCCTGCCGCAAGGCCATGCCGCACATGCAGCAGCTCAACGAGACCTACAAGCCGGCCGACGGCGAAACCCAGGGTGGCCTGCGCGTCTACGGGATCGCCTTGGATGAAGCCGGAGGCAAAGTCGTCAAGCCCTTCTACCAGAAATTGAAGATCACCTACCCCATGCTGGCCGATCCGCCTTCGAGCCCGGGCCCTGAGGGCGTCGTCCGCACGGCCAAGGATATGAAGAAGAAATACGAGGTCCAGGGGATCCCCGTCGTTTACCTCATCGACTCCTCCGGGACGATCACCCACGTCCATGTGGGCTTCAAGGAAGAGCACATCGCCGAACTCGACAAGGCCGTCAACGCCCTGCTCGGGGGAGGAAAGCGGTGAAACGCAAGCTCCCCTGGGTCCTGCTCACGGTCTTCCTGGGGATCATGGTCGCCGGACTCCTGCTCGGAGAGTACAAAACGGTCCTCGAAAAGGCCGTCACGGTCTGTCTCGATTGCATCGGGATCGGGTAAACGGAGCCATGGGCGCGAAAGACAACGCTGTCCGCAAGCCGAGAGAGAAGAGAGCCTGGTACCAGGCCGTCCTCGCCCTGGGCATGAACGCCTGGCTGCCGTCCTGGTTCAAAGGCGAGATCTTCCAGGGCGGGGTCAAGGGCGTCTGCGTCCCGGCTCTCAACTGTTACTCCTGCCCGTCGGCCATGGGCGCCTGTCCCATCGGCGCCCTGCAGACGTCGTTCGCGGGCCTGCGCTTCAACTTGTCCATCGCCGAAAAGAAATTCGGCCTCTACGTCGCCGGGTTCCTCGGCGCCGTCGGCAGCGTCGTGGGGCGCATGCCCTGCGGCTGGGTCTGCCCGTTCGGCTTCATTCAGGAGCTCCTCCACAAGATCCCCACGCCTAAGGTCCGCCTGCCGCGGTTCCTGTCGTACTTCCGTTACGTCGTTCTGGCCACGATGGTCGTCGCCCTGCCCCTGCTCATCGTCGACCAATTCGGCTTCGGCCAGACCTGGTTTTGCAAGTGGATCTGCCCGGCCGGGACGCTCGAAGCGGGCCTCCCCCTCGTCATCCTCAACACCGACCTGCGCGGCCTCGTCGGGTTCATGTACTACTGGAAGATCGGGCTCCTCGTCCTGTTCATCGGCTGGTTCATCCTGAGCCGCCGCCCCTTCTGCCGGACGATATGCCCCCTGGGGGCGATCTTCGGGCTGTTCAACAAGGCGAGCCTTTTCCGGATGGCCGTGGACGACGAGAAGTGCACCCTCTGCGACAAATGCTACAAGGATTGCCCCGTCGAGATCAAGATCTACGAATCGCCAAACACGCCCGACTGCGTCCGCTGCCTGAAGTGCGTGTCGTCGTGCAAGTTCGGGGCGATCAGCTACGAGTTCCTCGGCAAGCGGGAGGTCGCCCAGGACCTGAGGGTCAAGAGCCCGGCGTCTTCTTGACGACTCCCTGGACCCGCGGGAAGATTTTCGGGGCGGACTCGTAGAAGCGGCCTTTCCCTGACTGATGAGCTGATGATCAGCTGGCCTTGCTCAGTTTTTCGAGCTCGAAGCTCTTCTCATTGCGAGCGGGAGCGGGGTTGAGAGAGAGGACCTCTTCTTGGCTCCTGAATTTCTCCTTCTCGATCTTGAGCCGGACTTCGGCCGTGTTCAATTCCCAGACGAACGGCGTTATCTCTTTTTGGAGAACGCCGTTGATGGTCACTGAAGCGCCCGGCGGGGCGGAGGAGACCTTGAGGATATACCTGGCCGGGGCCGCCCGAGCCCTATTGAACGTGTAGCGCAGGGGCGCCAGCGTTTCCCCGGGGTAGACGGTGATGATATCCTCCCGCTCGCCCATCCCTTTCAGGGCGATCCTAAGCTTATATATCGCCGGCCTCAGCGTCCGCTTGAAGGGCGTCGTCCCGATGAATTCGCCTCGGCTATAAACGTCCGCGCCCTCCGGGTCGGAGGAGATTTCCACGGTGCCGTCTTGGGGCGTCAAAGGGTAGTACAGGGGGAATCGCTCCCCCGAACGTATGTCGATGTCTTCGACCTGATCCTGATAGTCGGTTTTGCTGATCTTGATACGGACTTTTCCCGGCGGGAGTTCCTTGAGAAAGGGCGTTTTCCCGGCCGGCACTTGGGAGTCGCCGAGGAAGATATCAGCTTCCGAAGGCTCGGAGGTGATGACCAGAGAGCCCAGCGAGGAGGATTGCGAAACCAACTTGTATTCTTTTCTGAGCCGGCCAGGATCGCCGGGCTCGACCACGAGAGCCGCCGTGAGATCTTGATAGCCCGGCTTCCTGATTTTCACGGTGTGCGTGCCCGGCGACAGGTTGAACGTGTCATCCGAGATCCCCATCGGGATCTCGTCGACCAAAATATTCGCCCGGCTGGGCTCCGTGATGAAGGTCACCGGGACGGCCGTCACCTTCTCGTCGAACTTGACGAGATAGCCCGGCTGGATGTCCTCCTTCTGGTCGAACGCTTCAATCAAGGAGCGGCCCCGCGAAGGCGTTTTGACGGAAAAGCGGGCCACGACGCGTTCCCCCTCTGCCGCCCCGTTGCCCTCCTTGGTGAAAATGCTGCCTTGATCTCCCGCGCTGACCGCTTGGTCGGATCCGGCGCTGATCTTATAAGATCTCCGGGTTCCGTTTTGAATGACTTGATCAACCCTGGGCGCCCCGGACTTCGCTCCGTCGCCTTTTTCCGCGAGCAAGTAATGGACGCTGCCGCCGAAATCGGACACCGTATCCTCGACAGGGTCAAACCCCTCCTTTTCTATCCTGATGCGGATCCGGCTCAAAGGGACCCTGACCCTATCCAGCGGCGTCTTGCCGGCGGACTCCATTTCGAGACCGCTCATCCGTTCGTCTTTCAGGAAAACGGCGGCTCCGGGAGGCGTCGTCAGGATCGACAGCGTCGACGACATGTGTTGCCACAGGGGAGCCAGCAGGGCGTCCGCCCGGCCTTCTCTTTCAACTTGTTGGGCCAGCCGGTAGGCCGAGGAAAAATCCTCGGCCTTGATCAGACGGTCGACCTCTTGGATGACTTGCTGTCGCGCCGCGTTCACCCGGGGCCTCCTGAGGAACGTCTTGACGGCGAGACCCGAAGCGGCCAAGGCCAGGACGATCGCGGTGCCGGTCAGGATCTTGGTCCATTTCTTGGCCCTCCCCGGCACGTGGATGGCATAGGTGTCGAACATTTCGCTGGCGTTGTCGAGGTCGGCGAGAAGATCTTGGGCGCTCGGATATCGTCTCGTCCTGTCGATCTCCAGGCACTTCAGGATGATCCGGGCGAGCTCTTCGGGAATGCGCGGGTTAAGGGAGTGAGGATTGGGAGGACGGTGCGTCTTGTGCTGGAGGGCCAGATTCAGCGTGGAATTCGCTTCGAAAGGGAGCATGCCCGTCAGCATCGAGAACATGATGACACCCAAGGCGAAAATATCGGAACGCTGATCCACCGTCTCTCCGTTGAGCTGTTCGGGAGACATGAAACTCGGCGTCCCGACGACATGGCCGACTTCGGTGAGCCTCACGCCATGGGGAGTCCGGGCCAGCCCGAAATCCATGATCTTGGCATTCCCCTCCTTGTCGATCATGATATTCTTGGGCTTCAGGTCGCGGTGGACAATCCCCAGTCTTTGGACCTCGGCCAGGCCCTCGCAAACTTGCTGGGCTATGGCGAATCCCTTTTCCATGGGCAGCTTGCCCAGCCGCTGGATCATGTTTCCCAGGTCTTCGCCGGGGATGTATTCCATGGTAATGAAAAGGGATGTGTCGTCCTGGCTGAGGTCATACATCCGGCAGACGTGCCGATGGGTGATTCTCCGGGTGATTTTCAGTTCATTCCGGAAGCGCTCGATGATCTTGGCGTCGGCGGCGACCTCGGGATTGATGAATTTCAAGGCCACTTCTTCATCGAGCTTCGTATCCAGGACCCGATAGACACGGCCCATCCCGCCCTTGCCCAGGTCGTCGATCACGAGATATCGGCCCGCGAACAGGCTGCCGTCCGAGAGCACCCGGGAGGAGAAGACAAGCGTCTGGGTTTTGCTGCAGTCGACCGGCTTTTCCGGCCTGGCGAGAGAAGCCCCGCACTTTCCGCAGAAGTGCATGTCCCCCGGGGATTCAAATTGACACTTGAGGCACTTCATGGCCCGCTTATGACTTGACCCCTCCAGGCGGTAAGGATATCAGGCCGAGGATTGAAAATCAATAAGTTCCGACAAAACCCCCGCTAGCAGCCTCTTACGGCCCCCCCGGGCGCCTTCTGCCGCGGAAGGCCGGACCCTCGGCCATCTTTCCCTTGACAAGAGCGGCAACATTCCGATACTTTAATTTCGTTTTCGCTTGGGAGAGCATGCGGGGACTTAAGGGCTAAGCAGTGTCTTTAGAACAGCATACCGTGGATCGGATCGGAAAGTACAAAATCCTCGGCATCCTCGGAAAGGGGGGGATGGGGATCGTCTATAAGGGCCTCGACCCGGATATCGAGAGAGAGGTGGCCATCAAGACGATCCGCTTCGACACCTTCCTGGACGGCCCGGCAAAAGAGGAGATGCTGAACAGGGTCATCCGCGAGGCCAAGGCCGCCGGCCGGCTGAACCACCCGAATATCATCACGATCTACGATGTCATCCGGGAGACGGACCTGACCTTCATTGTCATGCAGTATGTGGACGGCCAGAGCCTTCAGGCCCTGATCGAGTCCGGGAAAACCTTTTCGCCGCAAGAGGTTATCGGCATCCTCAAGCCCGTCTCCGAAGCCTTGGACTACGCCCATGATAACGGGATCGTCCACCGCGACATCAAGCCGGCGAATATCCTCCTCGACAGGGCCGGAAAGCCGTTCCTGGCCGACTTCGGAGTCGCCCGCATGGAAGCATCCACGATGACGGGGCCGGGGACGACCATCGGGACGCTCAGCTACATGTCCCCCGAGCAGATCATGGGGAAAACCGCGGACGGCCGGGCGGATTTTTTCGCCCTGGGAGTCATCCTTTTCGAGCTCCTCGCGGGACGGAAGCCCTTCGTCGGGGACAATCTCTCCACGATCGTCTACAAAATCGTCCATGAGGAGCCTGAGCGGGTCACGGAAATCAGCCCGAACCTGCCTCGCGGCTATGAAGGCGTGGTTCGCCGGGCGCTGGCCAAGAACCCGGACGAGCGATATCAGACCGGACGAGAGATGATCGGCGATCTCGAAAACCCTGATAATCTCACTGCGGCAACCCGGGACTATGAGCTCAAGAGGGGGGCCTCGAGCGAAACGCCCGTCAGAAGAAAGGGACCGCTCGCCCTGGCCGGTGGGCTGCTTGTCTTCGCGGCCGTAGCCGGAGGGATCATTTTCGTCCTCTCTCACAACGCCGGGAAATCCCAGAGCAGGACCGCTGACCAGGGAACGCCGAAGAAGCAGGATGTCAGTCCTCCCCACCCTCTCGGGAGCTCCCCGCCACCGCCCCAGACAGCCCTGGCAGCCGACAGCCTGGCCAAGCTCAGGGAGAGCTTCGAGCTCAACGATTATAACGAAACCGTCCGGCTAGCCGATCATATCTTAAGCGTTGACCCGGGCAACACCGCGGCCCGGGAGTTCCGGATCAAAGCCAAAGCGGAACTCGACGCCGCTCTGGTCGCGGCCCGCCTCCGGACGGGAATCGCCGACTGGGAGAGCGGCAATTACGCGGCCTGCGTTCGGGATATGGAGGAAATCCTCCGCTTGGACGAAAGCAACCAGGTTGCTCGGGACTATCTCTACAAAGCCGACACCGCCCTTTCGAAAAGGGACATCCTCGCGATGATCGAGCGGCGCCGCCAGGCGGAGGAAAGCAAGGACCTCGAAGGCGTGCTTAGAGGCCTCGACTCGGAGACCCTGGCTTCGCAGGAAAAATCCTATTATTCGATGATCTTTACGATTTATGACGGGATCAAGTCCAAGATCCAGGACAATACCGTCTCAGTTAGTTTTTCCGACCGGACCCACGCGACGGCGAGCTTCCACCATGCCATTCAAGGCATCTCCAAGAAAGACGGAAAACAGAAGCCTATCTTGTACGCCCAAAAGCAATGGACCCTGGGAAAACGGGCTAACGCCTGGAAGATTGTCCGGATCCAAGAGCGGTCTTGAACTCACAGGAGGCGATGATGTCAACGATAAAGGCCTTGGGAACCCGGTTCTGCTGGCTGATCAGCATTTTCCTTTTGTTCCAGGCGCTCGCCGCCTCCGGCCTGGGGATTAAGTTGAGGGTCACGCACATCCCCGGCGCCCCCGTCTACAAAGCGCCGGCCCTGAGCCAGCCGTTTATGACCTTGCCCCTGAACAGTATCCTGGACGCCGAGGTCAAGACAGGCGAATACTGGAAAGTCACGGTGGTGTATAACGGGGTCAAGACGACCGGCTACATCCACGAATTCCTGGTCGAAGAGGTCAGCGGCAGCGACCTCGAGGGGGCCGCTGGCCCGATCGGGTCGATCAAGACTCAGACCGAATTGGCCGACGAGATCAAGCTCAAGATCGAAGAAAACAAGGATCTGCTCATCCGCCAGGAAAGCGACATGGCGCAAGTGGTCGAAAGCCTCAGGTCCCTCATCCCCAAGGTCTTCGGCCTTGAGGATCTCCAGAAACAGAAGCAGCTCGCTTGTGATATTTACCTCTGGATCGGGCACGCCCTTTCGAAGCAGGGCGACGATTTCAGCGCCATCAAAGAATTCAAGAACATGTTCGAAGTGGATTATCTCTCGGCCAAGAGGACCACGGATTACATTACCGAATCCAATGTCAGCCAGCTCATCGGCACCGCCGAAATGCAGTACAACGGCACCTTCGTCGGTTACACCCTGCAGGTCGATACGGAACCCAAGGAGGCCGTCCTGAAAATCGACGGCAAGGTGGTCGGCCGCTCGCCGGATGTCTTTGTGTTGCCCAAGCCCAAGGTCACCCTGGAAATCGAAAAAGAAGGGTACAAACCGGAAAAATTCGTTATTTCCCTGAAGGATACCAGAACCGTCAAAAGCTACACCCTGCAGAGCCTCGGGCGGAACATCCGCGTCAGCTCCGATCCTCCGGGCGCGGCGGTCTTTCTGGATGGCCGGGACACCGGAAAGGTCACCGAATGCGAGCTGGTCTATGTGTCGTTCGGCCCGCATACTCTCACGGCAAAAAAGGACCAATACGCCGACTGGGAAGAGGCACTCACGGTTTCGGAAGGACCCGGTTCCCTCTCGAGGACGGCCGTCCTCCCGGCGAAGACCTATGCTCCGTTGTCTGCGTGGGGAAGCCCCGGGACCAAGTCGTTCATCCAACCGAGCGCGCTGGCCCTGGACAAAGCCGGGAATTTCTACGTGGCCGACGAAGGCCCGTTCAAAGTGCGAAAATATAACCCGGACCGCCGGGCCCTGATAGGCTGGGGCAACCAGGGCAAGGCCTTCAAATCCATGAAGCTGCCTTCCGGCATCGCCATCGACGGCGAGGGATCTTGCTATATCACCGACGCGCGAAACGCCAGCGTGGCGAAATTCGACAAGAACGGCCAGTTCGTCCGCAAGTGGGGGACGCCCGGCGTCAAGGAAGGGAATTTGGCCCAACCTCTGGGCATCGCCGTCGACAAGAATAACGATATCTATGTGGTCGACGCGGGCAACAGCCGCGTCGTCAAGTACTCATCGGCCGGGGTTCTGAAAAAAACCTGGGGGAAGCAGGGTTCAGGCCAGGGGCAGTTCGCTCTCCCGACGGGCGTGGCCGTAAACAAGCTCAACGAGGTCATCGTCGTCGACCAAGGACGGATTCAGAAATTCACCACTGAAGGCGTGTTTATCGACGCCTTCGGGAAAGCCGGTACCGCCGAAGGGGAGCTCAGGAGGCCCCTCGGTGTCTGTTGCGACGGGAACGATAATATTTATGTGGCCGACGGGGGAAACAACTGCGTCCTGAAATTCACGCCGAACGGCCGGTTCGTCGGTTCATTCGGAGGCAGCGGGACCGGCGCCGGCCAGATGATGGGGCCGATCGGCGTCGCCATCAACGAGAAAGGGTCCGTCTTTGTCCTCGAGAGGGACAACTTCAGGATTCAGGAATTTCAGGGTCCTTCGAAATAGCCGGGGGAAGCGGAGCGGCGGAGTGGCAGCCGTTGGCGACGAAGTCTCCGAGCCTCACTGCTGGACCAACTCCACGCGCCGGTTCTGAGCCTTGCCTTGCTCGGTGCCATTGGAGCCAATCGGGCAATACGGGCCAACCCCCGCCGCTTTCAGCCTGCCTGGAACGATCCCCCCCGCCACTAGCGCCTTGACGACCGATTCGGCGCGATCGGCGGACAGCTTGAGGTTGAGTTCAAGGGCACCGGTGTTATCGGTGTGGCCCACGATGTACGCCTTGAGGGTTGGACTGTTCTTCAGAAGCTTTGTCATCTCCGCGAGGGCCGGTTCCGATTCCGGCTTGATCGTGGCCGAGCCGGTATCAAAATAGATCCCGTAAATAATGGTCTTGCCGGTTGCCGCTATGTCGTTTCCCATGGCGGCGGCGTCGGCAATGACATCCTGGCGCATCGCCTGGGATTCCACGATGGTGACATCATAGCTGCGGCCGTCGTTGAAACACTCGATGTAGACTCCCGACATCGCGCCGCCCTTCCGGAGTTCGGAAGCAAGACGCCTCTCATCGCCTCCGAGGATCGTGGCGCCCGCCTTCTTCAGCGCGTTCTCGTAATTGCGGACGATCTGGAGCGTGCTGACTACCGTCGCGTCTTCCTTTCGGGCATAGGAGATCGAATACTTTTTTCCCTCCCAACGGACCTCGTTTCCGCCTATCACGGTTGGGTCGAAACCTGCGAACTCCTCAACGCGGTAAGTATCAATGTAATAGCCAGGCATCCTCGTAACCAGGGGATGATCTCGACTCCCCTCGGCATCTGTCTGCGCGCCGGCCGAGGTCAGCCCAAAGAAGCACATCAAAACAACCGCTACCGCCGATTTAAAAATGCTCACTTTGTCGCTCCTTTCGCTATCAACGGAAGAACACATTCTACTATGTTGCCAAATCAAAGGATAGGAATTTCCTTGCGGGTCTAAGACCTCGTTCTCGTTGAATCGTGCTGGCCTAAGTGTTATAAGTCAAAGCGTCCTAGCTTGAGGGAAATTCGAATCAAGGGGTAAACGTGAGCAATAACCAAAAAGTCTTAATTTTGAGCTTACTCATCCTGTCTATCCTTATGGGATGCGTCAAAAAAGGAGCCAAGACAGCCAAAGAGGATGCTCAACACCAAGAAACCTCGGGGGTTGTATCGGTAGAGGGCGCTGAACTGCATTATGTTATTGAAGGCAAGGGAACTCCCTGCATTGTTCTTGGTCATTCAAAGAGCGGACGCCTAATATTGTCTCAGGAGTTGAGAAATCATTTCAAGTTTGTTTTTATGGACTTAAGGCATGATGCTCACTCCAATTCTTCATTAGAGATATCCAAAATAACGCTTGATACATATCTTGATGATATTGATAAAGTTCGTAGGACTCTAGGCCTTGATAGGACTGCTGTATTTGGACACTCCATTCATAGCTATATCGCTCTCGAATATGCGCGGAAATATCCTAAAAATACGTCTCATGTGGTCATGACGGGAAACACGCCTTATCGCATTGCAGCCGGAGTGGCGGATGAATTCTGGGAATCCGATGCTTCAGATGAAAGAAAGATGATCCTTAAACAAAACTTGGAAAAAATATCAGAAGATGAACTTAGCCAGATGTCGCCTAAAGAAAGGGTCGTTAAAACTTATATGGCCATGACTCCAAAACTCTTTTATGATCCTAGGTACGATCTGTCGTGGATCTATGAAGATGCGGCATCTAATCAGAAAATTGCCAATCATCTGTTTCAAGTTATTTTCAAAGATTATGACATCGCCAAAAGACCCGGTCGGGTTGAGACACCGGTGTTCTTAGCCATCGGCCGCTACGATTATTTATGGCCTTACTTCATTTGGGATGATAAAAAGGATGTTTTGCCAAACCTCTCCTACAATCTCTTCGAGAAAAGCGGTCATTTTCCAATGGTCGAGGAACAGGAATTGTTCGATAGGAAGCTAATTGAATGGATCAAGAGTCATTAACGCGAATAGCAGGCGCCCCTATTGGGTCTTACGCCACAAGTCGTTAAGCCAACCTCCCTTACCCTCGGAATCTATGCCGTATCCCCCGAAGAGCCAGAGTTTGCCCTGGAGATCGATCCAGGATACGGAAAAATACCTTCCTCCGGGGAAGTTTGACAATTCGGCCGTGCCCTGCGTGCCATAGACGCCCGCCTGACCCTGGGAATTGCTGCCGGATTCCCAAGTCCAGGCAAGGGTTGTGGGGTCGTACTTCCACAAGTCATTAAGCCAACCTGCATAGCCGGCCGAATAATAGCCGAATCCCCCGAAGAGCCAGAATTTCCCAGCGGGATCGAGCCAGGAGACAGCCGCATACCTTCCTCCGGGGAAGTTTGCCGAGTCGGCCGTGCCCAGCGTGCCGTAGGTGCCCGCCAGATTTGCGGACTTACTGCCGGATACCCAGATCCATTCAAGAGTTGTCGGGTCATACTGCCACAAGTCATTGAGGTCGCCACGAGTGTTGCTCGTATCTAAGCCTTTCCCCCCGAAGAGCCAGAGTGTGCCGCTGGAATCGATCCAGGTCACAGCGTGTTCTCTTGCCCCGGGGACGTTTGACGGGTCGGCCGTGCCCTTGGTGCCGTAGGTGCCCGCCTGATCACGGGCGCTACTGCCGGATACCCAGGTCCATTCGAGGGTTGTCGGATCATACTTCCACAGGTCATTGAGCCAGCCTTTAGCGCCGGCCGAATCATAACCATATCCCCCGAAGAGCCAGAGTTGACCCTGGGGATCGATCCAAGATACGGCCCCCAATCTTCCCCCGGGGACGTTTGACGGGTCGGCCGTGCCCTGCGTGCCGTAAGTGCCTACCTGATCTCCGCTATCACTGCCGGACACCCAGGTCCATTCCAGGGTCGCCGGGTCATACTTCCAGAGGTCATTGAGACTGCCGAAATGGCCGGTTTCATAATAGCCTAGTCCCCCGAAGAGCCAGAGTTTGCTGCCGGAATCGAGCCAGGATACAGCCCACTTTCTTGCCCCGGGGACGTTTGACGGAGCGGCTGTACCCTTCATTCCGTAGATGCCCGCCTGACCAAAGGTGCTGCTGCCGGACACCCAGGTCCAGGCAAGGGTTGTCGGATCAAACTTCCAGAGGTCATTGAGCTGGCCGATATAGCCGGTCGAATCATAGGCATATCCCCCGAAGAGCCAGAGGGTGCCGCTGGAATCGATCCAGGTCACAGCGTTTTCTCTTGCCCCGGGGACGTTTGACGGAGCGGCCGTGCCCTTGATACCGTAAGTGCCCGCCTGATTGATCGTCTTGCTGCCGGACACCCAGGCCCATTTAACGGTCGACACCGGCGTTGTCCCGCCGCCGCCTCCGCTCCGTTCGCAGGCGGAAAGCAACGCCAAAAATGAAAAAACAAATATCCCCAACTTCCTTGCGCTCTTCATACGACCTCCGTCTCTATTTTCCTTCTTGCCGTATCTTTTGCCGTGGCCGGCCATGCCGTGCCGCGATCACAACTCAATAAAGAGGATCTGCGCAAAAAATACTCTACACATATTCCCAACCAGAATAGTCCAATATTGCCTATTGTCAAGTTCCATGGCGGCCCAACAGGCAAAATCTTGATAAGGACAGACAGGGGAGTGGCGGGAAGGTGTGGGAGTCGAACCCACCCGGGACGTCTATAGCCCCATACCGGATTTGAAGTCCGGAGGATTCACCGGAACCCTGACCCTCCCGTGGGATGGATGATGGTAGTCCGTGTCGCTGACTGTGTCAAGAAACCCAGGTGGGGTGTCAAGGCAACGTGAATATTTCCGGTCTTGGGCAACATGAATCTTTCCGCTTTTGTCATTATCTAGGATCTCTCGGGTAGTTCGCCTGCGAACCGGTCTCTGTAAACCTTCCAAGGATGCGTCGGAGGCGGGGTGCAGGTCATGAGGTTGAGGATGCCAGGAAGCGGCTGGCCGGGCTGACGGGCAGCTGATTAGGAGCTGGCGGGGGGGTCTGGGACAAACGCCCCGATCGTGTGCGGACGGGGCTATCGAGATCTCCGGAAATGTCCACCATAGTTTTTACCAAACGGCCCTCCGAAAGAGCCTTTTCTTTGCCCTCAGCCCCGGTTGACTTCGTATCTTTGCTGTGCTATAGATTAAGCCAGCAAGGGATTTGGGGAAGTCGAAGGTCAGGCTTCACGCATAATCAATCTTTGCCGTCCCCGCGTCTCTGAATCATTCAAAAGGAGGGGTTCTATGAAACGCATTGGATTTGCAGTCGGCCTCGTCTTCTTGGTTCTTGCGGGCGCACTCCTGGCACAGACCGCTGCTCCGAAGCCTGGGCCGGAGCAGAAGAAGCTAAATATCTGGGTTGGAGACTGGAACTACGAAAACGAGTACCAAGCTACTCCGCTCGGACCCGCGGGCAAGTATGTTGGGAAAATGACGGTCCGTCCAATCCTGGGCGGTTTCTTTGTGGAATTCCAGGGGGAAGAGGGAAGCCTCAGCTGGCGTGAGGTTGATGGCTACGATGCCTTGAACAAGAGGTTCTTCTGGACCGGCTTTGGCAGCGACGGGAATGTCAACGCCGTTACTTATGCCATTAACGGCACCACGGTAGAATATTCCGGCACCGTTCGTTTGGGAGAGAAACAGTATAGGATTCGGGGAACGGCTGTCTTTGCCGCTGATTTCATGAGCTTCGTCGATAAGCGCGAATTATCTGTTGACGGCCAGACATGGATGCCAAACTTCCAAAGCAAATCGATTAAGACCGAAAAGAGCAACTAAAGAGTCGAGAAGGCAAAGAAGACGGGAAGCTAATATAAGCCCTCCCACGCGAGAGGGGGAATTTCCTAAAAGGTCTATTTCTCTGTCAATCAACCATTTGGGAGTCATCATGAAAAAATCCATTTTTCTCATCGCCGCCGTACCGTTTGTATTAGCCGCGGCCCTACCGATGATTCAAAGCCAAGATTCACGTTTGCAGAATGTCTTCCGTCGGTCGGTCCAGAACGGCTGGATATTTATCCATCTTCAAGGGCCGCCCCACCAGATCGGTTTCCAGCACGGTTTCCTCCTTTCCTCCGAGATCCAAGCCTCATTCGCTGCCATTAAGCTTGAACTCACGCACGAAAACAAAAAGGACTGGCCGTTCTTTCGTGATGCGGCTAAAAACATATTATGGCAGCAGGTAGAGCGGGAATATCAGGAGGAACTGAAGGGCATAGTTGAAGGCTTGAACGCTAAGGGCGCCGCAATGGATATCTGGGACGTTATGGCGATGAACGCATTCCTAGAGATGTCCGGTTACGTCAACTCCCTTAAAAAGCGGGACGAAGCGACCAGTGCCGATACGCCGTCGGTCCTGGCAGAACACTGCAGCGCTTTCGTGGCAACCGGGAGCTATACAAAAGACGGCAAAATCATCATGGCGCACAATAACTGGACGTTCTACCTGGATGGGCAGCACTGGAATATTATCTTCGACATCGTTCCGGAAAAGGGGTACCGCATCCTGATGGATGGTCTTCCGGGGATCATTCATAGCGCCGATGATTTCGGGATTAACTCTGCTGGCATTTTAATCACCGAGACCACCATAGCAGGATTTTTCGGCTGGGATTCGGGCGGAATTCCCGAGTTCGTTCGTGCGCGCAAAGCTATGCAGTACTCAGCCTCGGTAGATGATTTTGACCGGATCATGAGGACGGGGAATAACGGCGGCTACGCCAACAACTGGCTGGTCGCCGATCGAAAAAACAATGAAATCGCCAGTCTCGAACTGGGGTTAAAAAATGTCACCTTGCTCCGGTCCAAGGATGGATACTTCTGCGGCGCAAACTTCCCGGTCAACGAGAAATTGATCCGGGAAGAAACCGATTTCGACCCACACGATCTAGGACTAAGCTCCAACTCGCGGCGCGTGCGTTGGGAGGAGCTGATGGCTGAGTACAAAGGCAAGATCGATGTCGCCGCGGGTCAAAAGTTCCTCGCGGATCACTGGAACACCTTTGAGAAGAAAGAAGCTCCGAGCGAGAGAACTCTATGCGGCCATGTCGACCTTTCGCCGCGCGGCATGAAAGGTTGGCAGGAGCCATACGGAATAGCCGGAACCGTGCAAGCGAAGGTTACGGACGCGGCGATGGCTGAGCGGATGTCGCTACTGGCAGCCATAGGACATCCGTGCGGGATTGATTTCAAAGCAGCTCCGCATCTGCGCCTCTACCCGCAGTTCGACTGGCAAAAGGACCTCCTGCGGGATATCGATTCCCAGCCATGGACGTTATTTACAATTGCCAAATAACATTCTTTTACGGAGTTGGAAGGATGACCGAATGAATTGATGAGTCTGACCCCGATATTTCCGGGGGCGGCGATGCCAGGAAGCGGCTGGATGGGCTGAAAAAAACGCGAGAGATACGTGAGTGATTAAAGTTGGGATTTTCAGCCTGCTTTCTATCCTGCTTCTGGCCTTTACGTTGAGTCGACTCAGCCGGCATCGCTTCCCTCGTTTCTTCGCTTTTGAAGGCCTTCTTGCGCTCGTTCTTCTAAACGCTCAGAGTTGGTTTCAGAATCCTTTTTCCCCTCGTCAATTGATCTCCTGGATATTTCTGGTCGGCTCTTCATTGTTAGCTATTCATGGTTTCTGGCTGCTTTCAGTTGCTGGATCCCCAGAGAAAGATATTGAGGACACTACGAAGCTTGTGACCGCGGGCGCCTATCATTATATACGCCATCCGTTATACTTGTCCTTGCTTCTCGGTGGAGTGGGGGTGTTTCTCAAAGCTCCATCCCTCCTGGGGTGCCTGCTTGTAGTTATCGTTTGTGCCTTTGTGTTTGTGACGGCCAAGGTTGAGGAGGAGGAGAATATCAAGAGGTTTCGCGATGAATATCTCGCTTATATGAAAACGACCAAAATGTTCCTTCCTTTCTTGATATAGAAGGCTAGGAAGCGGCTGGCCGGCCTTTAAAATTGATACCTGCCGCCTCGCCATCCTTGTGCAATTGGGGTTCGTACAAAGGCAGGATAAGCTCTCGTTTCTCTGCGACGCAAGGGCAGAACACGCTGCCGTAACCATCACCAGATCTAAAAAATTGAGCAGAGATTGAGCAAACTCTTGCTCAAAACAGCTCAGTCTAGCCTAAACGTGATCAAACCATCAAGATCTGTAAATGCAAGAAAAGGAAGCCAGATGCGGTCCAACAGGGGAGAATTCGGGCGTCCCGGTTTCTGCCGGAATCGTTTTTGAAGTCCAGAGGGATCACCGGAACCCTGACCCTCCCGTTGGATGGATGATGATATTCCGTCCGGGAACTGGTGTCAAGAACTCAACATCCGGCCCCCTAAGCCTAACTATAGCCCCCCTCGGAAATGTCCCCTAGGAGGCCAGGGAGGCCGTCCAGGGCGGGCCCGATTTGAATCCAATGGACTGATTCTCAGCGCTAGGCTTAGGCAATTGAAAAGTATCGTGCATTGGGTTATAGTTCAGGCAACGCTGGAAGCCTCAGGTTCCTGAGAACAAAAGGGGTATCGGGAATGCCAGAAGGCGAGGAGAAAACACCTCCACGGATCCCTGAAAAGCACCCGCAGATTGAGGAAACCGGATTCAAGTCCTTCTTCTCAAATTTAAGGAAGAAGAGGATCATCGAAATCCTGGCTGCGTTCATTGCCGGCGGCTGGCTGATCATAGAATTTGTCGACCGGATTCTGGTTGCCCATTATCACTTTCCAGATAAAATAATCGACGTCACATTTATCACTCTCCTTTGTGCGCTCTTGTGCACGTTGCTTTGGCGGTGGTTTTCAGGACCGGAAGCACCAAGAAAGTTCAAGCTGGAGCTCGTCTTAATACCCTTGGTGCTCTTGATCACGGTTCTCCTGGATATCAATCTCCTCCTGCACCTGAAGGGGCCTGAAACTGAGACCGTACCTGCCTCGAAATGGAAGAACTCGATCGCTGTCCTCCCCTTTGAGAATATCAGCCCGGAAGAAGGACAGGACTATTTCTGTGATGGCCTGACAGATGAACTCATAACCAGACTTAGCAATATCAAAGAGCTTAAAGTCATAGCAAAAACATCGGCCTATTCCTTTAAAGGCAAAGAAATTGATATCCGAGAGATAGGCAACAAACTTAACGTGGCGACAGTCCTTGAAGGGGGTGTCAGGAAAGCTGGAAAGAAGCTCCGGATCACGGCCCAGCTAATCAATGTCGCCGATGGCTTTCATCTGTGGTCGGATAGTTATGACAAAGAGCTCATCGATGTCTTCGCCATCCAGGATGAAATCGCCTTAATGATTGCAAATAAACTGAAGCTCACACTTTTAGGCGAAGAAAAATCGAAACTGACGAAGCGTCCTACCGAGAATCTCGAAGCTTATAACCTGTATTTGCAGGGACGTTTCTTGATAGATAAAGGAGGCCCTTATTATGGCCAGGCTAGAGATTATTTTAGTCAAGCGATTAAATTAGACCCAAACTATGGATTAGCCTATGCAGGTTTAGCCGATATTTATACCGGCTTTGGTATACTTGGTGCGAGCCCAAATGAAGTCATGCCAATGGCAAGTGAGGCTGCCCATAACGCATTAAAAATAGACGATAAACTTGCAGAAGCCCATTTGTCGCTCGCTGACATCAAGTTTTATTATGATTGGGATTGGGCAGCTGCCGAGGCTGAATATGTCCAAGCCATCAAGCTTAATCCGAATTACGCAAGGGCATATAGCGAATATTCGACCTTCTTGATGGTTTTAAAACGTTTTGATGAGGCACTCGAAAATGCAAAAAAGGGCGAAGAACTTAATCCTCTCTCACCCATGAGATTATTTTTTCTGGGAGATACCCTAAAGCATATGCGTCGGTATGACGAGGCAATTGAGGTACTAAATAGGGGCGTTGAAATGGACCCTAACAATGACAATCCCCACTTTAGCCTCTGGCTCATATATACGTATAGGAGCATGTATCAGGACGCTCTAAAAGAAATGGAGAAATTAATGGAAATCGGGGGATTTCCAGGATGGCATGCTAACCCGGAGGAGATGGAAGAGTTTATAATTGTTACTAAAGAAAGGGGATGGAAGAGTGGGCTGGAATGGAATCTTGATAGGATGATGGAGAAGGCAAAAAAAGAACATGTCTCACCGTTTCTTATTGCCCAATGTCATGTTATTCTCGGGCACAAAGCTGAAGCAATTAAATGGCTGGAAAGGGCTTATACGGAGCGTGACCTGCTCATGCCATATTTGAATACAGAGGCTGCATTTGATCCAATTAGATATGATCCTCGTTTTGCAGAAATTTCAAAGAGATTGGGCTTTCCAAAGTGATAGGCAAAACACGGAGTGAGCCGTATGGGAAAAACCAAAGAGTATTGGCAGAGGTTCCTCGACCTCCGGAAGGACGCCGACCCCGGCCTGCCCGAAGTCGCGGACGCCAATAAACGGCTGACCGGGCTGAAGGGCAGCTGATTACCTGCGATCCGCAAAGGAGAGCCATCCATGAATACCATCCGCATGGAGGAGATGAACTGGCCCGAGATCAAGCGGGCGATTGAGTCGGGGTTCACGACGGCCGTTGTCGCCGTGGGCTCGACCGAGCAGCACGGCCCGCATCTGCCTACTATGACCGACGCGCGGATCGGTGACGTTTTAGCGGAGCGCGTCGCCCGCAAGCTCGGCCACGCGCTTCAGACCCGCACGATCGATGTCGGCCTGTCGGAGCACCACCTCGCGTTCGCGGGCACGATCTCCCTCAGGGCCGAGACGCTGATGCTCATCCTCCGCGACTACGTGGACAGTCTCGTGCGCCACGGCTTCACGCGCATCGTCATCATCCCGAGCCACGGCGGCAACTTCGCGACGGTGCGACAGGCCATCGAGGAGGCGCGCAAGACCCATCCGGGGATCGATGTCACGGGCTTCACGGACCTGACCGCGCTAATGAAATTTCTCTACCAAGCGTCGGCCGAATACGGCATCTCCGCTGAAGAATCCGGGGGGCATGCCGGAGAGAGCGAGACCTCGATCATGATGGCTCTCGAGGGCGGGCTGGTCGCGGCCGACCGCTTCGCCCCCGGCTACCTCGGCCCGATGGGGGAGGCCGAGATGAAGCTCCTTTTCGAGAAGGGCATGCCCGCCCTCACCCCCAACGGCGTCCTGGGCGATCCCCGGACGGCATCCGCCGAGAAGGGCGCGGTCTACCTCGAGCGGTTCGTTGACTTCCTGGTTTCCGCAATCGGCGCAAAGACTAGCGGCTGACCTCTAATTTCATCGCCAGGGATTTGTGGAAGGGGACGATCATCCAGCTGCCTGGTTTTTTTTCCAACACCCACATGCATCTCTGGGGGATGGACTTGGCCTGGATTCATTGAGGGGTGTAGCCTACTCTGATTGACTTCCCGCCCATGCCTCTGTTAATCTGAGGCCAAGTTAGAGAATGGGAGCTCACTTGGCCATCAAGTGTCCGAAATGTCACACCGAAAACCCTGAGACCAAGCAGTTCTGCGCTGATTGTGGCACCCAACTGCCTCCGCCCCAGGGCCGTTCGCCGGTCATTACGGAAACCCTTCAAACTCCCGTTTATGAGCTCACCACGGGCTCGACCTTTGCCGGCCGCTACCAGGTGATCGAGGAGCTCGGTCACGGAGGTATGGGCCGGGTCTATAAGGTCTTCGACACCGACATCAAAGAGAAGATCGCCCTCAAACTCCTGCGGCCCGAGATTGCCCTGGACAAGGATACTGTCGAGCGCTTCTCGAACGAGCTCAAGCTCGCTCGAAAGATCAGTCATCGCAACGTTTGCCGCATGTTCGACCTGGGCAAAGCTGACGGCACGACTTTCATCACCATGGAATTCGTGCCGGGCGAGGACCTGAAGAAGTTCATCCGGAAGTCGGGCCAGCTTGGGGCGGGCCGGGCCGTTTCGATCGCCAAGCAAGTATGCGAAGGCCTGGCCGAAGCCCATCACCTCGGGGTCGTCCACCGCGACCTGAAGCCCCAGAACATCATGGTGGACGAGGACGGGAATGCCCGGATCATGGACTTCGGCATCGCTCGGTCGCTCCGAGGGAAAGGGATCACGGGCGCCGGGGTAATGATCGGGACGCCGGAGTACATGTCGCCAGAGCAGGTCGAAGGGAAGGACGTTGACCAGCGCTCGGATATCTACTCGCTGGGGGTCATCCTCTTCGAGATGGTGACGGGCCATGTGCCGTTCGAGGGCGACACGCCGTTCACTATCGGCGTGAAGCACAAGAGCGAGCGGCCGCGGAACCCGCGCGAGCTTAATTCCCAACTTCCCGAGGACCTGAGCCGGGTCATCCTCCGCTGCCTGGAGAAGGACAAAACCAAGCGCTATCAAACGGCCGAGGAACTGCGGACCGACCTCGAAAAGGTCGAGCAAGGCCTGCCGACGACCGAGCGGATCATCGCTCCCAAGAAGTCTTTCACCTCCCGGGAGATCACCGTTAAGTTCAACTTGAGAAAGCTCGCCGTCCCTTTATCAGCCGTCATCGTGCTGGCCGCCGCGGCCGTCATTCTTTGGAAATTCATCCCTCACAAAAAGCTGCCTGCCGCGCCCAAGATCGAGAACTCCATCGCCGTCATCAGCTTCGAGAATCATACAGGAGATAAAGCCTTCGACTATTTACAGAAGGCTATTCCTGACCTTTTGATCACCAGCCTGGAGCGGAAAAGCGGGTTTTATGTGGCCACCTGGGAACGGATGGAAGACCTTCTTGAACAGATGGGAAAAAAGAATGTCGAAGTCATCGACAAGCCGCTCGGTTTTGAACTATGCCGAAAAGAAGGAATCAAGACGATCGTTTTGGGCAGTTACATCAAGGCCGGAGAGACCTTTGCCACGGATGTGAAAGTGCTGGACGTGGACACCAAGAAACTGCTCAGGAGCTCCAGCTCAAAGGGAGAGGGCGTTTCCAGCATCATCAATAACCAGATCGATGAACTGACCAAGGAGATCTCCGAGGGCGTAGGCCTGGCGGGAAAAGATATTGAACCCGCAGAGAGGCCAATCGCTGATGTCACAACGAGTTCGATGGACGCTTACAGATATTAT
>JBGOYY010000010.1:0-66092 GCA_041479905.1 Candidatus Aminicenantia bacterium | reverse complement strand
CGGAGTCCCAGCCGGTGACCTTGAACGTCTTGCCGCCGTCAGTCGAGACGGTCGTGTTGGTATCACAAGCGTACAGCGTCTGGTCGTTCTGGGCGTCCACGTAGAGCCGGGCGTAATAGCCCGCTTCGGTCTGGTTGACGAGGCCGCTGCCTCCGGACTGCTTGTACTCGGTCATCTTCTTCCAGGTCTCGCCCTGGTCGTCGGAGCGGTAGATGACGCCGTCCCGCTTGAGGGGCTGCTGGTTGCGCAGGACGCCGGCGTAGAGGACCTCGAGGATGTGACGGTTGACGATCTGGGCGCGGCCCTTGGCCTCGGTCGAATCCGCCTTTGGCGCTTCCCTCTTCAGGAGCGCCTCGACCTCGCCGATCGCGGCGACGAGGGCCTTGTTCTTGGCCTGGACTTTGCGGCCCGCGGCGTTGAGCTTGGCCAGGTCGACGCCGGACTTGGTCAGGAAATCCTTGTCGGCGACGAGTTCGTTGAGCTTCTTGACGAGCTCGGCCTCGTCCACCGCCGTGACGGGCGTAAATTTAGGGGCTTGCTTGGCGATCTCGGGGTTGATCTTGAAGGTCTTGAACTTGTCGAACGTGACGTCGTCCGCGAAAAGGCCGCCGCCTCCGAACCCCCCGCTGGCCCGGAAATTGGCCACGCCGTCGCGCTCGGCCAGGCCGAGATTGACCTGCTCGTCGATGCGGGCGTAGACGACATTCGGGTTCTTCTCGTAGATGTCGAGGCCGGCGCGGCCGAGCTCGGCGTTGACGGGCAGGCCCTCGACGAGCTTCTTCCACGTCTTACCGCCGTCGGTCGTCTTGTAGAGGTGGTTCCCCGGCTGGCGGTCGATGTAAGTCCAGGTCCGGCGGTAGGTCTTGTAGGCCGCGGCGACGATGACGTCGGAATTGCGCGGGTCGATGACGAAGTCGCCGACGCCCCGGTCGTCGAGGGGCCAGAGGCGTTCCCAGGTCTTGCCGCCGTCGGTCGTCTTGTAGAAGCCGCGCTCGCAATCCATGGCGTTGTCGTAGAGCTTGCCTTCCGCGGCGACGTAGACGACGTCCGGGTTCTTGGGGTCGACCGCGACCTTGGGGATGAAGTAGCTCTTCTCCAGGCCGATCTTCGTCCAGGTCTTGCCGGCGTCGATCGACTTCCACATCCCGTTGCCGTGGGAGCTCGAGCGGGCGTGCATCGGCTCGCCCGTCCCCAAGTAGAGGATGTTGGGGTTGGACGGGGCGATGGCCAGGAAGCCCATGCTCATGTTGCCGTAGTTGGTGAAGAGGGGCTCGAAATGCGTGCCCGCGTCCTCGGTCTTCCACAGCCCGCCGCTGGCGGTCAGGACGTAGTAGACCTGGGATTGCCCCGGGGGCACGGCGAATTCGGTGATCCGGCCCGAAAAGTTGACCGGGCCCACCCAGCGCCAGCCGAACTGGTTGAGATCTTCGGCCGTGACCTGCGCTTGGGCCAGGACCGTCGCCCCGGCGCCCAGGACGAAGCCCAGGGCCAGAAGGGTCAATAAGAAACGAGGGATACGGAAATGCATGAAGTTTCCTCCTGTGGATTTTATGGACGTTTCTTCCATGTTCCTTTAAGTCTATCAGAAAATGTGGCCGAAATTGAAGTAGAGGCCCATTCCTTCCTTGCTCCAGGCCACGTCCACGCGGACGACGAAGTCCGGCATGTAGAACCTGAGCCCGACGCCGGAGTCGAAGGCGATATTCCGGAGGTCGATGCCGCCGAGCGAGGGCCAGACGGTCCCCGTGTCGCAGAAAACGTTTCCCCCGAGACGTCCGACGAGCGGAAAGCGGTACTCGGCGTTGACCAGGAACTTGCCGCGGTCGAGGAAGCGGTTGAGCCCGTAGCCGCGCATGGCCGTCAGGGTATTTCCGCCGCCGAGGGAGGCGTGGTCGAAGAGGGGGATTTCGCCGCCGCCGACGTACTGGGCCAGGGCCCGGACGGCGAAGACGTCCTTTTCGCCGAAAATGCGCTGGTACTTGCGGAGGTCGATCGTCAGGCGGTTGAAGGCCGCGTCGCGGCTGCCCATGAACCCCGCGGCCCAGTCGTCCTGAAGGATGAAGCGGAAGCCGCGGGTCGGGTGGATCTGGCTGTCGGAAGTGTCGTACTTCAGGATAAACGAGAGGTAGGGCACGAACAAGCGGCCCCGGCCGGCGAGCCCGGCGATCTCCTCCTGGAAGGGGCCTTCCCGGGGTTCGGCGTACCGGATCCAGCGCAGGACGTAGGCGGCCTCGACGACGAGTTGGGGCGTCAGGCCGCGGCCGAAGGTGAGGGGAACGTTGATCGTCTCGTGGGTGAAGACCGTCTCGTTCGCCGCGGACGTCCCGGCGCCGATGCCGTAGAAGCTGTAGTTGAGGAACTTGTCGTATTCGGCCTTGAGGTCGAAGGACAGGCCGTAGCGCTTTCCCTGACGGATCTCGAGGTCGGGGATGGAGAAGGAAAAAACGTACCAGCGTTCCCCTTTCGTCGAGTTGAACAGGATGAGGTCCAGGGATTCTTTTTTCTTGAAATAATCGACGAACTTGACCCGGCCGCCGTAGCCGAAGCCGATGTCCGAATCGTACATCAGGATCGGGAAAGGGCTGAACGACCGGTAGGACTCCGCTTCGGCAGACGTCTCCTGGGCCGAGAGCCCTCCGGGCAGAAAGGCCGCCGCGGCAAAGAGAAAAGCCAGAACTCCCCTAAAGCCTTTCTTGCGCATCGCGCCCTCCTTAATATCCCTTTTCTTAGCCCAAACCGGCCCGGAAATCAAGAGCCGTTTTTTTACGCCTTCTTCCGGCGCGCGTTGTGCCGCCCGGGCAGGGATGGGGGCCATGTCTAGCCCCCGTAGCGGAGGGGGACCCGCCGCTTCCGCGGCGGGGGAACCGTCGGGACTGGTGCCCGGGGGGCCGGGGGATAGGCGTGGCCCCCATCCCCGCCAAAACGGGCGGTACAAGGCGCGTCAAGAGGGCCTTAGACGTTTGTGAAACCAGGGCCGGAGGGCCTTCATTTTCTCGAATTGGGAAGCGGGGGCCCGGCGGCGCGCGGTCGAGCGCTCCTCGCTCCCCTCGGGGGCCCCCCAGCGGACCTCGGCGCTGTCGTTCGGGTTGTAGCTCATCTCGAAGGCGTCCCGCCGGGCGAAGATGTCCTCGAGCGTCAGGACCCGGGACGCCCCGTCCGACCTCCGGTAGGTGATGGAGAGGCCGGCCGCCAATTTTTTCCGGAGGGCGAGAAGCCCGCTCCGGACCCCGTCGGGCGTCTTCTTTCCGGATATGTCATAGGCTCCGGGATTCGCGGCGACCTTGTCCGGGAATTCTAGGATGGTGTCGATGGCGATGAGCAGGCGCAGATCGCGGTTCGGCGTCGAGAAATCCTCCCACTGCCCCAGGGTCTGGTAAACGGCCGGGCCCGACGGCATGGGGATGACCGTGCCCGGGTGCGCCTTCATGAACTCCTCGCCGTTCGCCACCGAGTCGACGCGGACGATGAGCTGTTCGTGGAGGGCCTGGAAGAGGTCTTCGAAGGCGGCCGCGGCGTCGAGGGGCTCGGGGTTGATGAGCTTCTCCATCGCCGCGTAGAACGCGTCGCCCGTCATCTTCTCCTGCTCGAGCGAAAAATCGCCGAAGTCGAGGTCCGCGGCGATCTCCCGGTTCGTCAGGAGGCGCGGCCGGCTGTTCTCGAGGGCGATCGGGCGGAAGGCCTTGAAACCCGGCTCGCCGATGACATCCTCCGTCGCGAACAGGAAATTCCCCTTCCAGAATCTCTTGACCCCGATCGTTCCGTCGGGCTGGGCGTCGACGGCCAGGAGCAAACCCGGGCGCTTCGCGGTCTGAGGGATCCACCGGACGATCGTCAGAGTGTGCCCGTACGGGTCGGCATAGACCGTGCCCGGTTTGAGGGCCTTCCTGGTGAGGGGGAGCGGGTAATAGTCGGCTTCGTCCGCCCGAAGCGCGGTCCTGCCGTTCCCGGCGTGGACGATGTTCTTGACCACGGCCAGCAGGCGCCTGAATTTGTCGGGCCCGGTCGCGGGAGCTTCGGTCCGCCAGCGCAGGCCGCGCGGGGCCTGCTCCCGAGTCCCCCAGCTCGTTTCGTGGAAGCCGAAGGGCAGGCCGAGCTTCCAGGCGAAGTAAGCCCGCAGGAAATAGGGGTTGTCGGCGCAGTCCGGGGTCATGACGAGGGCGTTCGGGCCGGAGGCCTCGTCCTCGCCGAGACCGAAATGGTCGTGGAGGATGTTCCGCGCCGGGTCGCGCATGACCTCGTGGAGGGCTTTCCAGGACGAGCGCTCGTCCGCTTCGGCGAAGAGCGCCTCGATCCAGGCGGCGTAGAGGCTTTCTTCGGCCCACGACCAGCCCTTCGCGCCGAGCGCGCCCCCGGCCAGACCGGCCTTCGGGGCGCCGCCCGCCGAAACTTCGATGGTCTGCGCCTGCCATTCGTCCCGGCCCTCTTTGAGCATCAAGGCGTAAGACCCCGCCAGACCGGCCGAAAACTCAGCTGAGACCCAGAACGGAGGCCCCCCTCCCCTCTTCATCTTGAGGGGTTCGAGGGCGCCCGCCGGCCCGCGGAGAAAGGCCTGGACCTTGGCGGCGTCGGCTTCGAAGGCGACCAGGACGCGCAGGTGCCCGCCCGGGCGGGGGGACTGAGGAGAGACCAGAACAGCCCGAGGGCCGGAAATCGTAGTCGGACCCGGGAAGATGAGGCCTCCGGCCAGGACGGCCGCGCCGGCCACGGCCCACAGGAGTCTCCGCCGCCCGTGCGTCGGCTCGGAAGGCCCGGAGGTTTTAGCTGCCGTTGTTTACCAGCCCTCGAGAGATGATCATCAGAAATAATAGCGGAAGCCGGCGCCGCCGCCGATCCCGACCTCGGTGGCCGGAACGATGTCGAGCATGGGGACGATTTCGAGGAAAAGCTCGATCGCCGTCTTCTCGAACTGGTAGGAGATGCCGATCGGGACGCGGACACTGATGATCGTCACGTCGGCCATCTTCACCCGGCCGCCGAAGCCGTAATAGAGAGCCATCTTGCCCGTCTCGACCTTGAAGAGGTTGAAGTCGTGGAAGAGGAGGTCGCCGTGGACCTGGAAGAATCCGCCGCTGACGAACGACCAGGCGGCCCCGGCGTCGAAGGCCGTGGTCTTGCCGGTCCACAACTTGGCGCTGAGGCCTGTCGGCTCGCCGAAGATGAGGCCAAGCCCGATGTTGCCGTCGCGTCCGAAGGATAATCCGGCGAGACAGCCGAGAATGATCAACATGAGAGCTGCTTTTTTCATTATGGAAACTCCTTATTTTTCTATTATTACTGAAAAAATATCAGAATTCCAGGATTTGGTCAAACTCCTCGGCTCAGGCACACTTGCTCCAGCCGCAGTTGATGCAGACGGGGCACTTCTCGTCGGGCAGGAGGGCCCCGCAGATCTTACAGCGGACGGTGTAGAAATCCTTGGCGTTTTGTTTGACTTCGCCGAAGTGCTTTTCCAGGACCTTGGCGATGGCGTCCGGAATGGATTGGATGAGGCCGCCCTCGGTGAAGATGGGTTCGGAGCCGCCGATGCCCTTGAGCTGCTGGATGACCTCCTCGGCCTCGACGCCGCTCCGGAGGGCCATCGAGATGAGCCGGCCGAGGGCCTCGGCGTCGGCCATGGTCGAATAGCCGCTCTTGCCGATCGAGGCGAAGACCTCGAAGGGCTTCTGGTTGTGGAACGAGATGGTCACGTAGAGGTTGCCGAAGCCGGTCTTGATCTTGTCGGTGACCGAGGGGAGCGAGGTCGGCCGCCCCTGGGGATGGAGGATCTCCGTCCCGTTCTTGTAGAGGACCTGGCTCTCGCGGCAGCCGTCGCGGTAGATGGTGATCCCTTTGGTCCCCATGTTCCAAGCCAGCATGTAGGCCTTCTCGACGTCGTCGACCGAGGCCTCGTGAGGGAAGTTGATCGTCTTGGAGACGGAGTTATCGACGTGCTTCTGGAAGGCGGCCTGGGTCCGGACGTGCCACTCGGGCGGGATCTCGTGCGCGGCCCGGAAATAGTCCGGGAGCGGCTTCCCCGGGTTCTTCTCCTTCCACTCGGCGTAGATGGGGTGGACATCCTTGAGCTCGGAGTCGATGATCTTCGAGGTCACCTCGAAGGCGAAGACGGGCTCGATCGAGGACGAACAGCCGGCGATGCGCGAGATGGTGCCGGTCGGGGCGATGGTGAAGACCGTGGCGTTGCGCATCTTCGTGCCCTTGTAGACCGACTGGCCGACGGCCGGGAAGCTCCCCCGCTCGGCGGCCAGCCCGCGCGAGGCGGCCGTGGCCTCGGCCCGCAGGAACGCCCCGACCTTGTCGGCCAGGGCCAAGGCCTTGGCCGAGTCGTATCTGACCTTCATCAGGAGGAGCAGGTCGGCCCAGCCCATGACCCCGAGCCCGATGCGGCGCGAAGCCCGCGTCGTCTTGTCGATCTGGGGCAGAGGATATTTGTTGACGTCGATGACGTTGTCGAGGAAGCGGACGCCGAGGCGGACGACCTTCGCGAAGCGGTCCCAGTCGAAGCGGTCCTTTTTCTTGGCGTCGAAGAAGTTGGCCAGGTTGACGGAGCCGAGGTTGCAGGACTCGTAGTCGTGGAGGGGCTGTTCGCCGCAGGGGTTGGTCGCCCGGATGGGACCGAGGCCGGCCGTCGGGTTGCCGGCGTTGACGCGGTCGATGAAGATGAGGCCGGGATCGCCGACCGCCCAGGCCGACTCGACGATGAGCGCGAAGACCTTGCGGGCGTCCTTCTTGCCGACGGGCGTCCCCTGGTGCGGGTCGACGAGTTCGTATTCGGAGCCGGCCTTGAGGGCGGCCATGAAGGCGTCGGTGACGGCCACGGAGATGTTGAAGTTCGCGGCGCTCGTCCCGTCGAGCTTCATCTGGATGAACTCCTCGACGTCGGGGTGGTCGACCCGGAGGATGCCCATGTTGGCGCCGCGGCGCGTGCCGCCCTGCTTGACGGCCTCGGTCGCGGCGTCGATGACCTTGAGGAAGGAAACGGGGCCAGAGGCGACGCCCTGGGTCTTGCGGACGAAACTGCCTTTGGGCCGGAGAAGGCTGAAGTCGAAGCCCGTGCCGCCCCCTTCTTTATGGACGAGAGCCGCGTTCTTTACGGTCTCGAAGATAGAGTCGAGCGAGTCCTCGATGGGCAGGACGAAGCAGGCGCTCAGGCACATGCCCCGGCCGGCGCCGGTCAGAGTGGGGCTGTTGGGCAGGAAGTCGCGGGCCGCCATGACCCGCAGGAATTCCTCGGCGTATTTGTTCCGGTCGCCCTTGTTCTTTTCGGCCGAGGCGACGAAGGTCGCCACGCGCCGGAAAAGGTCCTCGGGGGACTTGTCGACGGGCTCGCCTTCCTCGTTCTTCAGGAAGTAGCGGGCCTTCAGGATCTTCAGGGCGTTCTCGTTGAAACCGCTGGTCGCAGCCATTCTATCCTCCAACGTGGCGATGAATTTTCGCCCGGGGAAATAATCACTAGTGGATTACTAAGAATTATAGGCCTGCCTCCCGCCGAATGCAAGATTTTTTTATTGTTGCATGATAAAATCTATTTTGCCGCACACGAAGGAGAAATGAGCATGGACGATTTCGGAGTTCCGAAAAAATTGGGCGAGCCCGAGATCGACCCGGAGGCCTGGGTCGCGCCCGGGGCCGTCCTCGTCGGCAAGATCATCGTCCGCAGGGGGGCGAGCGTCTGGTACGGCTGTGTTCTCCGTTCCGACATGGAGGGTGCCGTGATCGACATCGGCGAGGACGCCAACATCCAGGACGGGTCGGTCGTCCACGTGGACCGGGACATGTCCTGCCTGGTCGGGGCGCGAGTGACGGTGGGCCACGGCGCCGTCCTGCACGCGGCCGTGATCGAAGATGATGCCCTGATCGCCATGGGCGCCACAATCCTCTCCGGAGCCAAGATCGGGAAGGGCTCGGTCGTCGCGGCCGGCGCCGTCGTCCCCGAGGGGATGGAGATCCCGCCGGGCGTCATCGCCGCCGGAGTCCCGGCCAAGATCAGGCGGGAGCTCACCGACGAGGACCGGACCCGCCTCGAGAACGCCTGGAAGACCTACGCCCGCCTCCGCGACCTCCATAGATCCGGCAAATAGGAAATGAGTATTGTGTCCTTGAATTATCAGGCCGTGATTTTCGACCTCGACGGGACTCTCCTCGACACGATCGAGGACATCGCCGGAGCCACGAACCGGGTCCTCGAAGCCCGCGGCCTGGCTCCCTTCAGCGCCGAGGGAACAAAGCTTCTCGTCGGCGACGGCATCGAGGAGATGGTCCGGCGGACCTTCGCCCAGCGCGGCATCGGCGCGCTCTCCGACGCCGACGTCGCCGGCGTCGTCACCGACTACCGCCGTGAGTATCAGTCGTGCTGGCGATCTCACAGCCGCCCCTACCCCGGCGTCCCCGAACTCCTGGCCGAGATCGGCCGGCGCGGCGTCAAAACGGCCGTCCTCTCGAACAAGTCCCACGCGTTCACAACCCTGATGACGGCTGAGCTTCTTGCCGGCTTCCGGTTCGACTCCGTCCGCGGCGCCCTTCCCGGCGTCCCGCTCAAGCCCGACCCCGCTTCGGCCCTCTCGATCGCCGGCGAGCTGGGCGTCGAACCGGCAGCCTGCATTTTTCTCGGCGACACGAGCGTCGACATGAACACGGCCCGCGCCGCCGGCATGTTCCCCGTCGGGGCGCTCTGGGGTTTCCGCACGGCCGAGGAGCTCCGCGAAAGCGGCGCCGCCGCCCTGATCGCATCGCCCCTCGACCTGCTCGAGTGCTTCCAGGCCGGAGGTCATCAATGAAAAAAATCACATTCCTGTTCGTCGCCGTTGCCGCCGGATGGATCGCCGGCACGCTCCTCCCCGTCCCCTTGTTCAAAGGCGGAGCGGAACCACTTTCTGTCACTTCGCTCCCCGCCTCTCCAGCCGCCCTGCCCTCGCTGCTCGAAGGCGTCCCCGACGTCCGTCAGAGCACCGGCTACACCTGCGGCGCATCCGCGCTTCAGGCCGTCCTGGCCTACTGGGGGACGGAGGAACGCGAGGACCGTCTCGCCGCCCGCCTCCGCAGCACCCCCGAGGCCGGGACGCATCCACTCGACATCGTCCGCGTCGCCCGCGAATTCGGCCTCTCGGCCGACCTCCGCGAGGGCCTCGAGCTCTCCGACCTCGAAGCTGCCCTCGCCGCCGGGACGACGGTCATCGTCGACCTCCAGGCCTGGCGCGACCGCGCCGATCTCCCCTGGACCGAAACCTGGGACGACGGCCACTACATGGTCCTCCTGGGCATGGACGGCGAAAACCTCTATTTCGAGGACCCGTCCCTCCTCGGTTCGCGCGGCACGATCCCCCGGTCCGAATTCGTCGACCGCTGGCACGACTACGAGGGTGACCCGCCCCTCGACCCGACGGACCGGAAATACGTCCGTATGGCCATATTCCTCCGCGGCAGCCGGCCCGCGCCCGCCGCCCCCTCCCCCTTCTCGCGTGTGTACTTTCCCTGATTTCCCCTGACCTCCCCGGCCCTCCGACCCCTCGCCGGGGGGGCCCTCTTTTGAGGGCCGAGGGGGGGGAGGGATAATCCCCCCCTGTTTCACCCCCAACGGCGATGGACTCGTTTTTTAGCCGGTTTATCATCAGTGCGAAGAACGGAATCGCCGACCGCAATGGAGCACAAGGTCCGGAAAGAGAGCGCATGATGCGCGAAAGCAGAAAAGACAAGAGACTCACCGAGGAAAACAGGGTCGCCATCGAGCTCCCCGGTGCGCCCACCTCTCCCGACTCCCGCGTCATCAACGCCCTGACCAAGGACCTCTCCTTGGGCGGCGCGCGGATCGTCACGGACAGGCTTTTCGAGGTCGGTTCCTCTCTCCGGATGACGCTTTACCTGTCCAAGTCGAAACAGGTCACCAAGGTCCGGGCCGATGTCCGCTGGGTTCGGATGATCGAAGACGGCCTCTACGAGATCGGGGTCGAATTCGAACACGGCATCCCCACCGGCGTCCTGGTCCTCATCAACCATCTTTATGGAAAAGGCCAAAACGTCTCGACGACCATCCAGGCCTAAAGGAGTTCCCCATGAGTCACATCGCCGAACACCGCACCGAGCCGACAGCCTTCCTCGACGACATCGAACAACGCGTCAGCGAGATCTTCTCGGCCCAGAAAACCGAGGTGGAGCAGGGCCTCATCGAAACGATCACCCGCGAGAAGGAAGAGGCGCTCAGGAAGATCGAGGCCGTCAACCAGGAATTCGCCCAGGTCCGGGGCTTCCTCGACGAGCACAAGTCTGTCATGGCCGAGCTCCAGGGGGCCGAGGAGAATATCCGGGGCCAGATCCGGGGCCACCTCGACCGCGCCGTGAATTACCAGAAGATGATGGAGAACGCGGCCGGCCTGGCCGGGGACGAGCTCGAAAGGATCGCCGGCCTCAACCAGGACCTCGAAAAGATCCGCCTGCGGGCCGAGGATGAATACAAGAACATCAAGAAGAACCTCGCCGGATACGCCGGCATCGCCGCCCGGATCCCCGCGCCCGCCGAGAGCGCGGCGAGCGGCGTGGACTGGAACGAAGAGATGCTCAAGCTGAAGAAGGTCCGCGACCTCCTGTCGACGCTCCGGCAGACCGAATTCGCCCCGGCGCCCGAGGCCGTGACGCCCGAACCGCCCGCCGTCCCCGTGACCTTCGCGTCCCCCGTGTCCGCGGAAGACGACGGGGTCTTGGACGACGTCGAGTTCGCCGACTCCAACCCCGCCTGGGGCGATATCCCCGGCAGCCAGGCCGGGAACGTCACGGTCTCACCGGTTCTCGCTAAAGAGCCTTACAAGGAAGCCGCCGTCCTGCCCGCCGAGCCCCAGCCCGCGGTCGAACCGGCCGCGCCGGCTCCGGACGCGGAACGCGAATTCTGCCTCGCCGCCCTGGCCCGTTACCGCCGGACCGAGCCCGTGAACAATGGCATCGAGCTCGGCTTTTTCGCGGCCGAGGCCGGCGCCGTCCTCGACGCCGAATCCTTCATGACGGCGGTCGGCAAGATCGTCGAGAGCGCCGGCCATCTCCATTCCCAGCTCGACAAGACCGGATCGGTGAAGGACCTCTTCCTGCTCAAGCAGGAGATCCTCAACCAGCAGGAAGTCCTGCGCAAGGTCTTCTTTCGCGTCGTCCGGTTCTGCGACAAAGAGAACGGCAAGCTGCCCGAGACCTTCGCCGAGGTCATCAGCGCCCAGGGCATGAAGGAAATCATCGAGCGGCTGACGATGGCCAACTGGAGCGACCCCTCCGACTTCCGGCCCTTCCTGAAAGAGTTGATGGCCCTGAAGAACGCCTTCGAAGTCCGGATGGCCGCCTCCGGCAATTACGTCAAGGCCGTCCTCGATCAGGTCGAAGGCCGCGATAACTGAGCCGCTCCGCTAAATGATCTCCAGGTAATCCTTGTCCGGGAGCTTGGGGAACTTGGCGTGCGGCTCCTGCTGGTACCAGAACGCGACCGAGGCGATGTCGTCCTGGAGGGGCAAGTAGCGCCCGCCCGTCCGCCAGCCCAGCGCTTGGATCGTCACCTTGAGGTCCTTCTCGAAGCGGATGGGGTCGGTGATGTGCCAGCGGTACAGCCCGAACCTCTGCTGGACCTGGTAGTGCCCGTCGCCGCGGATGACCTGGGAAAGGCCCGTGTACGGCGTCGTGAACTCGTGGTACTGGATCGAGCCGTCCGGGGCCTTGGCGTCGAAGTCGTAGGAGCCGCAGAAATAATCCTCGGTGCCCGTGCCGGCGATCGTCGGGAACTTCGTGTCGCCGTCGAGGAAGAACTTGATCTCGCCCTCGCCCCACCAGCCGTTGTTGTTGACGCCCCAAGCCATGTAAGTGCCGACGTAGTGGCCCCAGCCCTTGACGCCGTCGAGGACGGTATAGACGTCCTTATAGGGGAGCGGGTTGACGCGCCGGAACTGGGCGTGGAAATAGGCCGCGGCGTCGGGGACGCTCGTCAGAGCGTAGTTGATCTGGTAGTACACCGTGAAGATGTCGTCGGCAAGGTTCTCGATGGTGATCTTGAAGCCCTTGCGGAAGGGCATCTCCCAGTACGAATTGAAGGCGCTGCCCGGATTGACGCAGACGGGGAGCGACGAGATTTGGGCGTACTGGCCCCAGCCGCTGGCGAAGAAGTCGCCGACGGGGCACTCGACCGAGGGCTCGGTCTCGCCGTCCCAGTAAAAGCGGAGGATGGCGAAGCGCCAGTTGCCGGCCGGCGTCAGCCAGATCTGCTGGATGGCGCCCTCGCCCTTGACGTCGGCCATGACGAAGGTCTCCTTGGGCGGAACGCGGACGTAGGGCGACACTTTCCAGCCCTGTCCGAGGTCGCGGGCCGATTTCATGGCCGGGCCGTCGGTCGACATGCCGGCCTTGCCCTTCTCCCCGGTGAAGTTCTCCGGGCTGATGGACCGCGTCTGGGCCTTCGAGAGGCGCGACAGGTTGCCGAGGCCCGTGCCGATGCCGTTGAATTTCTTCTCGTCCTGGGCCGGGCTTCCCAGTCCCGGTCCTGGCAAGGCCGGGGCCCCGGCCGAGACGAAGACGGCCAAAGCGAGGATGGCCAGTCCGGCCTTGAAGAAGTGTCGTTTGTTCATGCGTGCCCTCCTTCGGGCTCATTCTAAGCCACCCAGCTCGACCTGGTCAACTCCCGCGACTATTTACACGGCCGCACTCCTGCCATATGATGAGGAAAAGCATGGATGAGGGACTATTTTTTTTCGCCGGTTGTATCTATCGATGAGGCCGGTGCCCATCAACGCTCGAGATGACGGCGGGCGGACCGCCGGGAGGAACGCATGAACAGCCAAGAACCCGACAAGAAATCCCCGATGAAAGATCGCTCCCGGAGGCGGTCTCCGGTCGTCGCCGCGGCGGCGGTCCTGGCCGCCGTCCTTGCTACCGGTCTCTTCGCGATCATCGCGAACCGCCCCTGTCCTCTGTCCGCGGGGCGCGTGGTATCGACCGCGGCGCCGCGAACCGATGATACCGAGGATGCATCCATGGCTGTCGAATCCCAATCGAAGCTCAAGGCCGCCCGCCAGGCCGTCGAAAAGCTCGTCGCGGAACAGAAATTCGAAGCCGCCGCCGAGGAAGCCGCCCGCGTCCGCGAGGAGGCCCGCCGTCTCGGCGACAATCCCCTCTGGACCTGGGCCCTGATCAAAGAGGGCCAGCTGCGGACGGCGCTTCACGGCTACGAAACGGCCGTCCGGTTCTTCAAAGAGCAGACCTGGCCGGACTCCCCTCTCGAGCGCGACATGCTCGACCTCTTCTACGCCCAGTCGCTCGTCACTTACTACCACGCCTATTCCTGGGACATCAACCGCCGCGAGCGCGTCGAGGCCAAAGGCCCCGTCGACCTCAAATCATGGACGAGGGACCAGATCTTCGACGAGGCCTGGAAGTCGGCCCTTCGCGTCTGGAAGGACCGCGAGCGCCTGGCCGAGCGCAAGGCCGCTGAATTCCCCGACTTCTGGACGGCCGGCACCTACCCGGCCGGCGTGCGCGACACCCTGCGAGACGGCGTCGTCTACCTCATGGCCCGGCTCCTCGCCGATACGGGCTTCTGGACGCCGCGCCAGTCGAACGAGACCTGGCTCCTCGACCTCGATAAACTCCTGGCGCAAGCCGGGAAATCCGGCTCCGGCAACACCGCCGCCGCCCGCGCTCTCGAATCGCCCGCCAACCACCCGGTTGAAAAGATCCGCGCCCTCCTCGGCGAGCACGAATCCTTCAGCCGCCGCGCCTCCCGTCCCGAAGCCGCCCTCGAAGCCCGCTTCGAGCTCGTCCGGGCGCTCTACGCCGCGTTCGACTCCGACGAAAGCCGCGCCGCCATCCGCGCGCACCTGGCCGAATTCCTGCCCTCCCAACGCAAGCACGCTTGGTGGGCCGTCGGCCAGGCGCTCCTCGCCGAATACACGCGGGAGGAGGCCGCCCCCGACGCTCTCGTCCGCGCCCGCAAACTCGCCGCCGAAGGCGTCGAGCGCTTCCCCTCCTCTCCCGGCGGCCTGCAATGCCTGCACATCCTCAAGTCGATCGAGGCGCCCGAGTACTCGATCGAATCGATGCGCGCCGACGCCCCGGGCCGCCGCTCCGTCCGCGTCAGCCACCGCAACCTCGACCGGGTGTTCCTGCGCGCCTACGCCCTCGACATCGAGGCGCTCGTCAAGACGGCCCAGGACTACAACATCTTCCCGGAGAGCGAGGAAGCCCGCAAGATCGTCGACGCCCGCCGCCCCGACGCCGCTTGGGCCGTCGACCTGCCCAAGAGCTCGGACTACCGGGACCACCGCACTTTCGCCGTCCTGCCGCGATCACTCGCACCCGGCCTCTATCTCATCGCCGCGTCCGCGCGCGAGGATTTCGCCGCCGCCGGCAACCGCACGATCGGCCTCAGCGTCATCCTCGGCGAACTGGTCATGATCAAGCGCGACGGCGGCGGCCGGGCCCGCGTCCGGAACGCCGACATCGCCGGCGGCAAGGAAGTCCTCGTCCTTTCCGGCGCGACGGGCCTCCCCCTCTCCGGGGTGACGGTCGACCTCTACGCCTTCGAATGGCGAAAGGGCCACACCCGGGTCGAGTCGAAAACGACCGACGCCCAGGGCCGCGTCTGGTTCGCTCCCCGCGAGCGCTCCGGCCCCTATTTTCTCTTCGCGAAAAAGGGCCGGGACGCCGCCTTCGATCCCGACTACCTCTATCTTTCCGGCGGCTCCGAGCCGCGCGATTCCCGGGCCGCCCTCATCTACACCGACCGCAGCATCTATCGCCCCGGACAGAAGATCTTCTGGAAGATACTCGCCTATAAAGGCCGCGCCGACCTGGGCAAGCTCAGCCCCGACGCGGGAACCGGCGTCTCGGTCTGGCTCGAAGACATCAACAATCAACGCGTCGCCGTAGCCGTCGCCTCGACCAACGCTTTCGGCACGGCGAGCGGCGAGTTCGTTGTCCCGGCGGCCGGCCGGCCCCTCGGCGGCTGGCGCCTCCGCTCCTCTCCCGACGGCCAGGCCGCGGTGCGCGTCGAAGAGTACAAGCGGCCGACCTTCGAGGTTTCGGTCAAGGACCCGGAAAAGCCCTTGCGCCTGAACCGGCCCGCGGCGCTCAAAGGCGAAGCCCGGTATTACTTCGGACTTCCCGTCGCGAGGGGCGAGGCCGTCTGGCAGGTCAAGCGCCAACCGGTCTACCCGCGCTGGTGGTGGTGGGAGACCGGCGGCGGCCGCAGTCAGACCGTCGCCGGCGGACGGGCGATAATCGGCGCGGACGGCGCGTTCGACGTCGAATTCACTCCCCGTGCCGATGAAAAAAAGGACGGGGCGGAATCGGGATTGTCCTACCGCTACACGCTCTCGGTCGATGTCACCGACGAGGGCGGCGAGACGCGCTCGGCCTCCCGTTCGTTCAGGCTCGGTTTCGTCAGCGTCGAGGCCCGGCTCGAAGCGGAAAGCGAGTTCGTCCGCGCCGACGCCAAGGGCGTCTTCACGGTCACCCGCTCCGACCTCAACGGAACGCCGAAAGCCGGAAAGGGCGCGTGGCACGTCGTTCGTCTCATCCAGCCCGAGGCGACACTCCTGCCGGCCGACCAGCCCCTCCCCGCTCCCCAGCCGGGGACGGAAGACCCGATGTTCCCGCCGACGCCCGGCGACCGCCTGCGGGCCCGGTGGGATCCATGCTCTCCGGATGCCATCCTTCGCCTGTGGAAGGAAGGAAGCGAAGCAGCCAAGGGAGCGGCCGATCACGACGCCAAGGGGATGGCGACGGTCGCCGTCCCGGCGCTCGGGCCGGGAGCCTACCGGATACTTTACGAGACGAAGGACGATTTCGGGGCCCTCTGCCGCGACAGCCTGGACTTCCTGGTCGTAGGCGAGGCGAAGCCCGCCCTCAAGCTCAAGCTGCCTCTCGTCCTGCGGGCCGAAAGATCGTCCGTGCCGGTCGGCGGCACCGCGCGCCTCTTCGTCGACTGCGGCTGGAACGGCCAGCCGGTCCTTCTCGAGACGTTCCGCGGCGGCGTACTCTGGGAGCGCCGCTGGATCGAGGCCGGAAAGGACGGCGGCATCATCGACATGCCCGTCACGGAAGACCTGAGGGGCGGCTTCGGCGCCCGCGTCACGGCCGTCCGCGACCACCAGTTCATGAGCGAAGAGGCCTCGGTCTTCGTACCCTGGGACAACAAGGAGCTCGGGATCTCCTTCTCCACGTTCCGCGATAAGCTCACTCCCGGAGGCCGGGAGACCTGGCGCATGACGGTCAAGACTCCGGACGGGAAAACGGCCGTCCAAGGCGCGGCTGAGCTCCTGGCCTACATGTACGACCGGAGCCTCGACCTCTTCGCACCGCACCGGCCGCCGCGCCTGCTGGGCCTCTATCCCGGACGGACGGGCACGGCCTGGTGGGACGCCGCGCTCGGGACGGCCCCAATGTCTTTCACTTTCGATGATGACTGGAACCGCGTCCCCGGCTACCCCACCTTCAATCCGGACAAGCTCTTCGGGCTCGACGGCTATGGGATCGGGGGCCCGGGCGGCCGGATGCGCGGCGGCGTCGAGGGCGGCGTCGAGGGCGGCGTCCTGGGCGGTGTCGTCGGCGGCGTCCTGGGGGGCATCGTCGAAGAGAGAATGTCCTCGCCCCAAATGGCCAAATCCGCTTCCATGAGTGATAGTGCGTCGGCGAAAGAAGAGGCGGCAGTGATCGTCGGGCAAGAAGCGCAGCCGCAGCTCCGCTCGAATTTCGCCGAGACCGCTTTCTGGCAGCCCCACCTGCTCACGGGGGCGGACGGGACGGCGACGATCGAGTTCACCGTGCCCGATTCCGTGACGGGCTGGCGCGTCTTCGTGCATGGCGTTACGCGGGACCTTCTGGGCGGGACGCTCGAGACAGAAGCCCGGACGGTCAAGGACCTCATGGTCCGGCCGTACCTGCCGCGCTTCTTCCGCGAAGGCGACAAGGCCGAGCTCCGGGTGATGGTCAACAACGCCGGGGTCGCGGCGCTCGCGGGCGACGTTTCTCTCGAGATCTACGACCCGCTGACGAACGAGAACCTGGCCCCGGCCTTCGGACTGCCGGCGAGCGTTCCGGCCAGGGCGTTCAGCGTCGCGGCGGGAGGCGGGGCGGCCGTCGTCTTCCCGCTCCTCGCGCCGGCACGCGTCGGGACGGTCGCCTTCAAGGTCGTGGCGAAATCCGGCGCTCTATCAGACGGAGAGCTCAGGCCGCTCCCGGTCCTTCCGGGGCGGATGCACCTCGTCCAGTCGCGGTTCGTGACGGTCAAGGAGGGCAAGCCGCGCGAACTCAGGTTCGACGACCTGGCCAAGACGGACGACCCGACGCGTATCAACGAACAGCTCGTGGTCACCGTGGACGCCCAGCTTTTCTACGGGCTCCTCGAAGCCCTGCCCTATCTCATCAACTATCCCTACGAGTGCACGGAGCAGACGCTCAACCGCTTCCTGTCGACGGGCATCCTGACGAGCCTCTACGATAAATACCCGCAGGTCGCGCGGATGGCCCAGGCCCTGAGTAAACGGGAAACGGTCTACGAAACGTTCGACGCCGCCGACCCGAACCGGAAGATGGCCCTCGAGGAGACGCCCTGGCTCGAAACGGCGCAGGGCGGCAAGGACGCGGGTTTTGGCGCGGCGAAGGTGCTCGACCCACGCGTGGCCAAGGCCCAGCGCGAATCGTCGCTGGCCAAGCTCCTCAAGGCCCAGACGTCGCTCGGCGCCTTCCCGTGGTGGCCGGGCGGACCGCCGTCGCCCTACATGACCCTCTACATCGTCCAGGGCTTTTCCAAGGCGCTCGAGTTCGGCGTCGACGTGCCTAAGGAGGCGGTGGCCAGGGCCTTCGCCTACCTGCACCAGCATTACCTCGACGAGATCGTGTCGACGATGATGGCCCACGATACGGGCTGGGAATTCGTCACCTTCCTCAACTACACGATCAGCAATTTCCCCGACGCGTCGTGGACGGGCGGCGTCTTTACCGACGCCGATCGGAAGCAGATGCTCGACTTCTCGTTCAAGCACTGGAAGGAGCACGCCCCCTATCTCAAGGGATACCTGTCACTTACGTTGAAGCGGGCGGTACGGCCGAAGGACGCGGCCCTCGTCTGGGCGAGCGTCATGGACAGCGCCAAGACGACCGTCGACGGCGGCACGAGCTGGGCGCCGGAGGACCGCGGCTGGCTCTGGTACAACGACACGATCGAAACCCACGCCTTCGCCCTGCGGACGCTCATGGAGCTCATGCCGGCGGACGCGCGGAGCGAGGGGCTCGTCCAATGGCTTTTCCTTAACAAGAAGCTCAACCACTGGAAATCGACCCGGGCCACGTCCGAAGTCATCTACTCGGTGGCGTATTTCCTGAAGAAGACCGGCGCGCTGGGCGTCCGGGAGTCGGTCGCGGCCGAGGCCTGCGGCACGAAGACTGTATTCCTCTTCGAGCCGGACAAGTACACCGGCAAGAAAAACCAGCTGGTCGTCCCGGGCGATAAAATGGGGCCGGAGTGCGCCACGGTGCGGGTCTCAAAAGAAGGCAAAGGCATGGCCTTCGCCAGCGCGACCTGGCACTTCAGCACCGAGAGGATGCCCGAGAAGGGCGACGG
Organism: Candidatus Aminicenantia bacterium; assembly: GCA_041479905.1. Classification (GTDB taxonomy): domain Bacteria; phylum Acidobacteriota; class Aminicenantia; order Aminicenantales; family Saccharicenantaceae; genus RBG-16-66-30. The sequence goes on along the minus strand of JBGOYY010000010.1, from coordinate 47,518 downwards.
CGACCTGTTCGCGGTCGAACGGACCTATTTCAAGCGGGAGAAGAAGGGCGAGGAGGTCGTCCTCAAGCCGCTCGCGGAAGGCACGCCGCTCGCCGTGGGCGACGAGATCGAGGCCCAGCTCGCGATCCGGGCCCGCCATCAGGCCGAATACGTCCACTTGAGGGACCCGCGGCCGTCGGGGTGCGAGCCGGTGACGCTCACGTCGGGCTACAAGTGGGACCTGGGGCTCGTCCGCTACGAGGAGATCCGCGACAGTGGGACGAACTTCTTCGTCGAATGGCTGCCGGAGGGCGAGTACACGCTCAAGCACCGGATGCGCTGCGCCATGGCCGGGACGTTCAAGGCCGCGCCGGCGTCGCTCCAGTCGATGTACGCCCCCGAGTTCGCGGCCTACTCCGCCGGCGCGCTGGTCACAATCAAATGAGAGAGGGCGGGACGTTTAATTCTGGTTCTTCCGCCGTTTTCGGGGAATCACGGCAGTGAATGCCGCCCTGAAGACCCCCGTAGCGGAGGGGGACCCAGCGCTTGGCGATGGGGGAACCGCCGGGACTGGTTCCCGGGGGCCGGGGGGAAAGGGGCGGTATTCACTGCCGTGGGATATTCCCCGAAATCAGGCGAAGAACCTTATTTCTTGAGGTCGTTTTTGATCTGGGTCGTCGAGATGCCTTCGGTACGGGGCAGGTAGATGACCTCGCAGTAGGGCGTGAGGAAGTCGAACTTCCCCTTCCAATCTTCGCCGATGACGAAGACCGAGACGCCGTTCTTGACGACGTCATCGACCTTTTGCTCCCAGCGCGTTTCCGGGATGACCTCGTCGACGTACTTGATGGCCTCGAGGATCTGCTTGCGCTCCTCGTAGGTGTAGTAGACTTCTTTGCCCTTGCCGGCGTTGAACTCGTCGGTCGACAGGGCCACGATGAGGTAGTCGCCCATGGCCTTGGCCCGGCGCAGGATATTGATGTGCCCGCGGTGGATCAGGTCGAACGTGCCGTAGGTGATGACTTTTTTCATCTCTTTATCATAGCCCTTTTGCGGGCGTTTTCAATAGTTGCAAGAGCCAAGGCAACTAGGTTATCCTCCGGTCATGAGAAAACGAACCGTCTTCCTTGTCATAGCCGTTTTAGTCGTCGCATTAGGGTTAATTCCGGCCTCGGGCGCCAAGACTCAATCCCTGGCGGAAGCTCTCCCGCCGGGTTTCGACGCCCTGGTCGCCCGGGCGATGAAGACCTTCGCCGTCCCCGGCATGGGTATCGCCGTGGTCAAGGACGGCCGGGTCGTTCTGGCCAAGGGCTACGGCGTCCGCAAGCTCGGCGAGGCGGCGCCCGTCAACGCCCAAACCCTCTTCGGCATCGCCTCGAACACCAAGGCCTTCACGGCCACGGCCCTCGGCCTTCTCGTCGAGGAAGGGAAAATTGCGTGGGACGCGCCCGTCATCCGCTACCTGCCCTGGTTCCAGATGTGGGACCCATACGTCACGCGCGAAATGACCGTCCGCGACCTCCTCGTCCACAGGAGCGGCCTCGGGCTCGGCGCGGGCGACCTCCTCATCTTCCCGGAGTCGACGTACAGCCGGCGCGAGATCCTCGAGCGCCTCCGCTTCGTCAAGCCGGCGACGAGTTTCCGCGGCGCCTACGCCTATGACAACATCCTCTATCTTGCCGCGGGCGAGGTCATCGCCGCCGTGAGCGGCCGGACGTGGGAAGACTTCGTCGCCGAGCGCATCCTGAAGAAGGTGGGGATGGCGGGGAGTCGGCCTCGCCACTCAGCCGATGTCACGGGGATGAACGTGGCCATCCCCCACGCCCCGCTCGAAACGGGTATCGTCCCGGTGCCGCCCGACGAGAACGACAACATGAATCCCGCCGGCGGGATCTTGTCGTGCGCCGAGGATATGGCCAAGTGGATGCTCGTTCACCTCGGTGAGGGACGCCTCGCCGACGGGACGAGGCTGTTCGCGGCCAAAACGGAGCGCGAACTGACTTCGCTCGTGACGCCGATCCCCATTTCCGACCCGCCGGCTGAGTTTGCCGCCCAGCGGATGAACTTCCGCGGCTACGCCCTCGGCTTCAGCGTCAACGACTACCGCGGCCGCAAGGTCGTCAGCCACACGGGCGGGCTTTCGGGCTACGTCTCCCGGTTGGTCATGGTCCCCGAGCTCGGGCTGGGCATCACGGTCCTCACCAACCAGGAGTCGGGCGCGGCCTACAACTCCGTCATCTACGCCGTCCTCGACCAGGCCATGGGCGTCTCCCCGACCGACTGGGCGCAGGCCTACCTGAAAGTGAACGAGAGGGGGATCGCGGGGACGGCCGAGGCGTTGAAGAAGGCGGCGGCAAAGAGGGACACGGCGGCCCGGCCATCGCTTCCGCTCGCGGACTACGCCGGGACCTACGAGGACGCCTGGTACGGGCCGATCTCGATCGCGCTCGAAGGCGGGGGCGAGAGCGGCAAGCTCGTCATGAGCTTCACCAAGACGCCGGGCATGGTCGGCGACATGGAGCACTGGAGCCGGGAGACGTTCGTCGTCCGCTGGCGCGATCGCGAGCTTCGGGCCGACGCCTACGTCACCTTCACGCTCGACCCGGACGGGGCCATCGTCGAGGCCAGGATGAAGGCCTTCTCGCCTGACACGGACTTCAGCTACGACTTCCAGGACCTGCTGCTGAAACCGGCGCGGAAATAACGCGCCAAGCACAAGCAAGGGAGGTCGTCAGATGATAACGCGCAGGCAATTCGTCAGGAATTCGGCGGTTCTCGCCGGGGGCGCGGCTCTGTTCGGGGGCTCTGTCGCCTGCCGCGGCGGGACGAAGGCCGGGGGGAAAAGCCGGGTCGTATCCGTCGCCGCAGAGGACATGCTCGTCGACCTCGAATACAACGCCGGGGCCGTCCATCGGGCTTTCGCCGCCGGCTTGAAGGAACTCACGGGCGAGGGGACTCTAGAAAACGCCTGGTCGTCGCTCGTCTCCCCCGACGACGTCGTGGGCATCAAGATCAACTGCATCGGCGCCCCTAGGATTTCCTCGTCCCTCGTCTCGATCAACGAGACGATCGCCGGCCTGAAAAGCGCGGGCGTGAAGGAAAACAACATCGTCATCTGGGACCGAATGGACAGCGGCTTCCGCAGGACGGGCCTCGAAATCAACCGCGGCCCGAGTGGAGTGCGGGTCATGGGCTGTTCGACCGAATGGGAGGGCGTCGTGCCCTGGGTCACGGGGTACGACCGGAAGGTTTACGTCTCGTTCGAAGACGGGACTCTTAAGAAATTCCGGGAGCTCGTGGGGCGCGGTTTCACCAAGGAGGGCTCGCACCGAGAGATCTTCAACTCGGTCGCCTGGCTCTGGACGCTCATCCAGCAGGGCAACGAAAAGGCCATAAAATACGACAAGGAAATCCGCCGGCTCTACATGGATTACAACGACCGCGAGGGCATCAAGAGGATCGCCGAGGAGGTCGCCAACGAGTTCGACGGCGTCGCCATCGAGGACGAGGAGAAATCCTACTTCGCGGACATCGTGACGAAGGACATCACCAAGCTCGTCAACATCGCTGTCCTCAAGCATAACGAGGACAGCGGCGTCACCTGGGCGACGAAGAACATCGCTCTGGGCGTGACCACGAACAAGGTCCGCTTCCACATCGACTACTGCGAGAAGTCCATCCCCGAGATCCTGGCCCAGCCTTGCCTCAAGGACAAGACGGTCCTGCACATCGGCGAGGCCGCCAAAATCTCAACCGTAAGCGTGGCCGGAGCGCAGATCGCCCGCGACAACCGTATCTTTTTCAGCCGCGACCCGGTGGCCATGGACCGGATCGGGCTCGACATCCTCGAGGAAAAGCGGGCGGCCCAGGGGCTCGGATCGATCCGCGGCATCGCGACGCACGTCGCCGCCTGCGCCAGGAAAGGGCTGGGAACGGGTGACCTGGGGAGGATCGACCTCCGCGAGATTTAACGTGTTGCGGCGAAAAAGAGTTCTTTCGATGTTGAGACCTGATCCCGCACACTGTCCGGGAAGCGTGACGCGAATTCCCGAAGCCTTCCCTTTGACAGCCTGTCGACGTCCAGCTCCTCGAGCGGAATCGCAGCCCTACCCCTCTTCATCATGTAGAGCTCGTCCAACAGCGCCTTCTCCGGCTCGGCGACATAAAGACCGCCTTCGAGTCTGTACCCGAAAAACAGATCCTTCTTGATCTGTCGGAATTCCGCCTCCCGGCCGCCGATCGTCATCCTCTTGGACCGCCGGGTCGTGGCGAACGTCATGGTGTAAGGGATCTGGCTCAGGATCCCATGACGTGCCAGGGCCGACTCGAAAGACAAATAAGAAGGCCTGTATAGGACGTTGGCCAGGGCGGCCTCGTCCGCGGGGCGCGTCGAAACCCGATAATAACCCTGGCGGACCCTTTCCAGGATCCCCGACGCGGTCAGCCGATGGAGCGCGACGAGGAGGCTCTTCCTGGACCCGTACCCCAGGACCTTCTCAAGGTCGGCCACCGACCAGAAAGGCTTGTTGAACCTGGCCAGTTGTCTGACGAGGTCTATATCCCGCGGCTTTATCCTGTCCATTGGTCGATGACGCTCCAGTGGGCCCTGGGAAGGTATTTCCTGAGCTCCCGCCTGACGATCCTCGGGTCGAAACCGGCGAGGTCCGCCTTAAAGGGGAGCCCCAGCTTCTGGGAGATGAACCACAGGTCGTATAGGTCGCGCGGCTGGCGCCTCGCGGCAAAGGCAGCCTTCTTGTCTTCGAGGGCCCGTTCGAGCGTCGCGACCCGGGCGAGGACCGTGAGATTCGTGACCTCGCTCGAAAGGAGCCGGAGCTCCGACTCGTCGGCCTGGCGGCGGCTCTCCTCCCGGGTCGAAACCTCGACCTTAATGGAGAAGGGGCGCGCGATGTAGGGGACATTGAACCTGTAAAGGGCGAACAGGGTAAAGCGCTTGGCCGGCGCTTCTACGAGGGTTGCCTCGGGCAGACCTTTTAGAGCCGCCCGGGCGGCCGTCCGAAAAGCCGCCTCGGGGACGGCAAAGCTTGCGGAGAAATCCAGGTCATCCGAGAAACGCGGGGAACCGAACGCGATGCGGAGAGCCGTCCCGCCCTTGAATACGAGGGCCTTGCCGATCCCGGATTCGAAAAGGCTCTTCAGGAGAGAAAGCTCAAACTCCTCCCTGACGACCTGTTCAACAGCGATTTTGAGCCTCTCGGCCAGGCTTTCAGCAAGGTTTTGGTTCATCGAGCAATTCCTAGTTAATTAACATATATGTTAATTATGTAAGAATGTCAAGTGTGAAGAATCAACCGGGTCTTAAGCCTTGTGCATTGTTTAATTGCGAAAACCCGGTCTTGAAGCCGTGTTTTCTGGGCGAAAAAGAAGCAACCTACTCAACCTACTCCGGGTCTAGTCGGATAGTCCCAAGTACTTCTTAATGTGCTTGGCCAGAGGCTCTTCGATTTCCCCATGACGGGGAACGGGTTGTTTTTTACCGTTGATGGCGTTTATGTAGATGTCGTGACGGGAACCGTGACGATATAGAACACAACCGCCTTCAGTGAGTTGGCGGATAAATTCCTTCCGTTTCATACGGAGATTTCGAGAGTTCGGTAATCCGCGGGGACCTCGTCGAGGGTCATCTGATAATAGGCGTCCTTAATGTTCTCGATCAACTCTTTGAGGGTCCTGCCTTGGGACATGATCTCTGGATTCTCGACGAGTTTTCCCAGCCAGTAGCGTTTGCCCTTCCAGTATATTAGAGTTAGGTTTTTTTGGACTTTCGTTTCTTTTTTCATTGTCTACCCTCGTGTGATTAGTATGCCCTTTTTTGACCTGAAAATCAATTTCGCCAGATCCTCATCAGACCGCTCCTGCGCCGGCGCGGGAAGTCACTGCATCTCGGCCAGGATGGCGGCGAGGCGGTCGGCCGTCTTGAAGCTCTGCTTCCAGCGGGCTTCGAGCTTGGCGCCGAAACCGGGGTCGCGAGCGACGGCCTGGCGGCAGAGGCCGGCCGCATAGGACTTCTCCGTATCCTCGAGCGTCTGCCACCAATTGAAATAGAGGAAGATGACGTTCAGGTTGAGGAAATCGTCGGCCGGCTTGAGCTCGATGGCCTTGCGGAAGTATGTCTTGGCCCGGTCGGCGTAGGTCATCAGTGGATAGTTGGAGAGGAGATAGACGAGCCCCGTCTCGTAATAGGTGAAGGCGTGGACGGGGTTCGCGGCGATGGCCCGCTCGTAGGCCGAGGCAGCACGGTCGCAGAAAACTTCGCGCTCTTCTTCGCGTCCCGAGTCGTTGGCGACACGGGCCATCTCCGTGTAGAGCCGGGCCAGCTCGATCCGGAACTCGGACAGAGGGGAGGCGTTCACGGCCTTCTCGAGGAGAGCTTCGAGCGCCGGGAAAGCGCTCTCGACGCTCCGCGCCTCGCTCCGGGCCCGGCTGTATTGCCCCAGGTATTGGAAGCCGCGGAAATCGTGGAAAGCGGCGGCGAAGAGGCCCAAGGCCAGGAGGGCCGCGAGGGGCGGGCCGAGCCGCTTGAGGCGTCTCCTGCCGGCCTCTTTGGGGACATGCCCCCTTTCTTCTCCTCGTCCCGCCCTCCCCAACACCACCACCCCCAGCATGGCCAGCGCCGTGAAGTAGACCGCGTTGGCCGGGATCTGGAGGTTGAAGTCTGTGAAGCCGTGGATGAGGATGGCCGTGACGCCCAGTATGGCCCCGAGCCCGATGCCCTTGGCGAACGAGCTCCGGCGACGGCGCCACATCGCCGCCAGCCAGACGGCCAATCCGATGCCGGCCGCGGCGAGCGCCCCGCCGGCGACGACGCCGTTCTCGGCCGCGAACTCCAGGTAGTCGTTATGGGCGTACGAAAGCTTCATGCCGTCGTCGACCTTCTCATACATGGCATAGGCGTCGACATAGGTCCCCTTGCCCGTCCCGGCCAATGGGAAATCGCCGATCATGTGGAGTGTGTTCTCGTAAAAAAGGCGCCGGGCCTCGTAGGAAATGTCCATCTCGGAAAACCGGTCGATGACCGGACCGATGCCGAGCCAGACCGCCGCGGCCAGGACGACCATGACGACGAGACGGACGATCCTCCCGAAACGGCGCTTTGTCCCACGCTCGGACCCCTCCCCTTCCTCCTCGGAGAATTCGCGCCACGAAGCGGTCGCCGCGGCGGCGAGGACGGCCGTGACGACGAGGACCATGATGCCGGACCGTGATTTGGAAAAGACAAGCCCGACTCCGATGAAAGCGGGCACGAGTCCCAGGAGGAGCGTCCACTGGAGGCTCTCCTGGCCGAACCAGAGGATCCTCTGCCTTATGGACAGCCCCTTCTCCATGGCAAAGTATCGGGCCTTGACCAGGAGATAGCCCAGACTCAGCGGGAAGGCCATCTCCAGGAAGCCGGCGAAGTGGTTGCGGTTGATGTAAGTTCCGGTCACGCTTCCAGGATATTTCTTCGTGTATCCGAAAATTCTCTCCGAACCGCTGAACGTCTCCGCCATGCCGTAGAAGGCCTGGAAGAGGGCCGATCCGATCATGACCAGGACGAAGATCTCGACCTGGCGCCGGGAGCGGACCGTGCGCAGGACGAGAAAACCGAAAATCCCGTAGCAGAGGATGAGGATGAGCTCGGACAGGGTGGCGCTCGGCGCAAGCGATAGCGTCAGCCATCCCGACGGCGCGGCGAGCCCGTCGCGGACGAGGCCGAGGGTGATTCCGTAAGCCTGGGGCGAGAGGACCTTGACGATTGATGCGGGAAGCGGCACGACCTGGAGAAAAGAGACCGCTAGGAAGACGGCGAGGAGGATCTTGAAGACGAAAGGAAGGCGGGCCGGAGTAGGCGCCAGGGGATCGTCCTCCATGAGACGTTTTCTTCGGCTGGCTATCTCCCCGCCCAGGTAAACGAGGAACAGGCCGATCGTCGCCGCCTCGAACACGAATATGGCCCACTCCTCGACCGAGCCGATGGGCAGGGGGACGAAGACAAGTACCGCGCAGAGCCCCCAGAAGACGATGTGTCTGATCAACTTAAACTCGAGCCCGTATCATATGAAAAAACAGTGGGAATTACCACACCTCCGCCCTTGGCGCTATTTCGGGATTTTTGGGGGTGAAAACGTAGAATTAAGGCCCTAAATCGGCCTTAAAACAGAGTTAAGCGATTGATTTTATTGGACTCGCTGTGGTCCGACCCCTATCTCATGTCGAGTTCTGCGGCTTACCTGATCGGTGAGGCTTCGCCTTCGTGGAAGATAACGAAGAGGAGCGCCCCGGCCACCACAACTATCGTGATGATCCCTATCGGCGACTTGAAGAAGCTTTTCTTCGGTGCGTCTGCGCCCGTGGTCTGCCCCCCGGGTGCCAGGGCGACCGACAGCTTGGCCATCTCGCCGCCCTTGAGAAGCATGACGTAATCGAAGTTGAAATCGCCCTGCGTCGCCGTGACGCCCAGAATGTACCGGCCTTCATCGACGCCGTCGATCTTGTACATCCCGTTGGCATCGGTCGTGCCGCTCGCGAATTCCTTCTGGTTGGCGATATTCCGGACCTTGACGACGGCGCCGACTACGGGCGTCTTCAAGTCCTGCGCGTAGACGAACCCGACGAGCGAGCCGCCCTCGGCCTTCGCCCAGGCTACTTCGCCGACCGGGACGATAAAGAGCGAGAACGCCGCCAGCGCCCCCCAGATCATCCACCTAGACTTCGAAATCGATTTTCTCATAAAAAAACCTCCCCTTTTTTGAGCCTCCCGGGCTCCCAGAATCGTACACAAAATATGGCCGACCGCTTAGCGGATCGGCGAAGCTTCACCCTCGCTCAGGACGATGGCGAAAAGCGTGACTTCTACGACGGTGATCAGGGTCAGGATGCCGGCCGGTGACTTGAAGAAATCGCCGATGCCCTTTTTCTCGGTCGTGCTCGTCCCCTGCTCGATCCGCACGGGGGCGCTATTGGGCTTCATGGCCACCGAGAGCTTGGCCAGCGCGTCCGACTTGATGAGGATGCTGTAATGGAAGTTGTAGTCTCCCTGGACGGACATGACCCCCATCACATAACGGCCTTCCTCGATCCCAGGGATCCTGTACATCCCCTCGAGATCGGTCGGCTCGCTCTCGTACTCCTTCTGGCTGGCCACGTTACGGAGCTTGACCACGGCGTTGCGGACGGGTGTTCTCATGTCCTCGCCGTAGATGTAGCCGGAAAGCGCCCCATTCGCTTTAGGCGCGCCCGCGGCGAAATCCCGGACGGGAACCGTCAGCAGGATGAATGCCGCAGCCAAAAACACAATCAAGACTTTGGAACGAAAAATAGGAGATTTTCTCATTTTTTGCCTCCCCTATTTTACCGGCGAAGCTTCTTTCTGTTTGGTCAACTCATAAATGCCGAACCCTACCCCGGCCCCGAGGGCCACGATGGTCAGGATGCCGGCCGGCGTCTTGAAAAAGCTCTTCCCGCCGCCTCCGCTCCCGCCCTTACCTTCGAGCATCCCCCCGGGGAGCATCACGACGGAGAGCTTGGCCGTCACGCCGGCCTTGACGTAGACGCCGTAATTCAGGTTGAAGTCCCCGGCGGCCGTGGTGACGCCGAGCGTGTACCAGCCTTCCTCGATCCCCAGGATCTTATAGCCGCCCTTGACGTCGGTCGGCTGGCTCGCGTATTCCTTCTGATTGTTGAGGTTCCTGAGCTTGACGACGGCGTTCGTGACGCGCGTTCTCATCCCTTCCGAGTAAACGTTCCCCTGGAGCGACCCCTGTCTCGCGTAGGACTGAGGCTGCTGCCCCGAGAAACTCGGCAGGGGCATCAAAAGGAGCACAAAGGCCGCGATCAACCCGCCGGCCAGACTCCTAGAACGAAATGAAGTAACTTTTAACATTTTCGGGCTCCTTAGGGTAATTATACACCATTTTTTGTCTGTCAAGTACTATTCTTTTTGATTTTCAGGACGGTCGTATGGCCGGAACCAGCCCGCTGCCCCCCGCCCCCTCCCCAGCCCGCAGTCCTCGTCGACCGCCGCGGCATCCCGAGGAGCCGCTGGGTCCAGGTCTTGTGCCGGAGCGGGTTCTCCGGCTCGCCCCAGTCCGGCAGGGCTTTGTTGTCGAGGATCGCCCGCGGCACCTCGGTGACCATGGCCCGGGCCTTGCTTTCGCCGACGATCTTCGACGCCGCCTCGACGGCGCGGCTGAGACCGGGAGGCCGTCCGATAGTCCGGTGGGCATCGCTGGCGATGATGTGGACCAGGTTATTGACCATGAACAGGCCGGCCGTCGTCCGCGCCTCCTTCCCCAACTCCCCGGTTAGGCTCGACGCGGTAACCTGGGCCGCACAGCCCATGTTGACGAACTCGAAGAGGAGCTCGGGGCGGGCGGCGAAACCGCGGTTTCTCTCCGGGTGGCTGATTATGGGCACGAAGCCCTTGCTCATCAGCTGGGCCAGCATGTTGGCCGCCCCGACCGGCACGCCGTCGGCGGCGAACTCGAGGAAGACATAGCTCGTCTGGTCGACGGTGAACCTGAACTTCTCGACCGCCCGGACGACCTCGGCATGGACGTAAACCTCGGCCCCCCAGTGGAACTCGAGGCCGATGCCGGAGGCGCGCATCTCCTCGTCGAACTCGACCATCCTCTGGCGGAGTAATTCCAGGTTGTCGCCATACCGGTTGGCCCGAAAGAGGTGGGGCGTGAGGCAGATCGCCTTGGCCCCGTCCTTCTCGGCCATCCGGCACATCTCCAGGGCCTGGGCGCGGTCGTCCGGCCCGTCATCCCAGTCCCAGAGCAAATGCGTGTGCAGGTCGATCATATCTTCTCTTTGGGGTTTTCTCTTAGGGGTCTGACGTACTCAATTACGCATGAGCTCTGCTGCTTTCTTCATTGCCCGACATGCGTAATTGTGTAGGTCTGACCCCTTCTTGCTCTTTTTGATTGCGTTCTTCATGACCTATAATACCCATGATAATAGTCTTTATAATAATACGCCCCATGATGGGGCAAAGTGACGTTGTTGATGATGACGCCGAGCGTCCTGACCTTGAGCATGTCCAGCTTCTCCCGCACCTTTTTCAGCGCCTCTCGCGACGTCTTGTCGCCCCAGACGACGAGGACGACACCGTCGACCTTGGCGCCCAAGACGAGCGCATCGCTGATCTCGAGCATGGGCGGCAGGTCGAAGAGGAGGTAGTCGCATTCCTCGCCCATCATCTTGATAAACCTGGTCATCTTGTCCGAGCCGAGGAGCTCGGCCGGATTGGGCGGAATGGGCCCGGAGTTGACCAGGAACAGGTTCGGGATGTCCGTGGACTTGACGACGTCCTTGATCGGCACCGAATCCGTGAGGTAGGTCGTCAGCCCGTAGGTGTTCTTGACCTTGAACAGCCGGTGCTGGCGCGGCCGCCTCAGGTCCGCGTCCACGACGACCACGGTCTTCCCCGACTGGGCCAGGGTGATGGCCAGGTTGGCCGCCGAGACCGTCTTCCCTTCCCCGGGCAGGGCGCTGGTCACGGCGATCGTCTTGACGGGATGGTCGGCGGACGACAGGAGAAGCGCCGTCCGTATCGACCGGTAGCTCTCGGCCAGCCGCGAGTTCGGGAAATAATGGGGAATGAGTTCGATGCTCCCGGGGCGCTCGGCCTTCTCGACCTCGGCGACGAAAGGCGCGGGGTCACCGGAGACAGGGGAGGCCGTTTCCGCGCCCGCCTCGACCGCCTCTCCCGCACCGGCACCGATCTGCTTCGGCTCCTTTCTCCCCTTCAGCCTCCTCCCGTAGCTATAGGCTTTGTTCGCACCCTCCAGGCTGAACTTGGGCACGACCCCGAGCGTGGGCAACCCGGCGTAACGCTCGACGTCCTCGCTCGTTTTGACGCTATTGTCGAGGAAATCGAAGAGTAACGCGAGCCCCACTCCCCCGCCCAGTCCCAGGATCAGGGCCAGTATCAAATTCCGCTTCTTGTTCGGGCTCGACGGCCGCACCGGCACGCGGGCCCTGTCCACGACCCTGACGTTCGACGTCCGTAGTCCCTTGAGCCGGGCTTCGACCCCCGTCTCGCTCTCTCTCCTCAACAGCGAGTCGAGGAGTGTTTTCTTGTTCTGGATCTCGACCTTGAGCCCGTTGTAGAGGACAGCGCTGCTGTTCATCTCGAAGGCCGCGCTTTTCTGCTCGTTAAACTCGGTTTCGAGCGACCTCTCCTTTTTGAGGGCAGTCTGGTATTCCGAGTAAGCCCCCTTGACCAGGTTCTGGGTCTCGTCCTCGAGCGCCTTGCGGGCCGACTCCAGCTCGACCTTGGTCCGCTGGAGCTCGGGGTAGTCCGGCTGGAAGCGTTCCTCCATCTTCTGGTATTCCCGCTTGAGCCGGACGTAGTCCTCGCGCAGGCGTTGGATGAGCGGATTATTGATGGCCCCGGGGACATAGTCCGGGCTGACATTCTTCAGCCCGTTCCACGTCGCTTCCGCTTGCGAACGGTCGATCTGGGCCTCGGTCAGGGCCTTATTGAGCTGGCTCAGCCGGTCGATGACGGTCGTCTCGTTGTCGCTCAGGGCGATGATGTTGGCCTCGGCCTCGAATCCCTGGAGCTGTTTTCCCTTCTGCTCGATCTCGCTTTGGAGCCCTTTGATCTGCTCCGAGAGGAAGGTCGTCGCCTGTTCGGTCGCGGCGTACTTAATGTTGATGTTGAGGTCGATGAAGGCGGCGGCCAGCTCGTTGGCGCACTCGGCGGCGAGCTTGGGATCCCCGGCCGAGAACGAGACTTCCACCAGGCGCGTCAAGCGCACGGGCTTAACCGAGAGCCTCCCGAGGAATCCGCCGACCAGGCCCTCGCGAAAGACGTAGTCAGTCGGGTCGATAGGCTTTTCCCGCTTGCCGGGCTTACCGACGAACTCCGGGTTCTCGTAGAGCTTGAGCCTGTCGACGACGTTGTCGGCCAGGCCCCGGCTGCTCAGGAGCTTAAACTGCGTCTGGTAGTAATCGTCCCTCCCGGACTCGATCTGGAGGACCTGGTCGAACGAGAGGATATTCGGCTCCTTTTCGATGAGTAGCGTCGATGTGGCCGTATAGACGGGCTTCCGGGTGTACGTCCAGAACGCCCCGAGGACGAAGACGGCCAGGGTGACCGAAAGGATCGTACCCTTGCGCCGCAGGATTTTTTCCCAGTATTCCCGGAGATTGATCTCCTGCTCCTGCCTTTCGGCGACTTCATAATCCGCGATCTGGATCTCATTACCGTTTTTCATTTATGGCTCCCAAAACGACTCCGGCACATACACAACGTCACCTTCCTGCAGCACGACGTCCTTTTTCTTGCCCTTGAGGATATCCCTCAGGTTCACCCTGATCTTCTGTTCTTTCCCCGCTTTGTCCTTGCGTGTGATCGTGATTGCGCTCTCTTTAGCACCTTCGGCCAGCCCTCCCGCGTCGGCAATGGCCTGGAGGAGCGTCACACCCTCGGAGAGCTTCGACTTGATCGCCCCGGGCTTGGTGACCCGGCCCATGACGAATACCCGGATTTCCCTGTCCACCGGCACGTTGATGACGTCGTTCGGCTCAATGGGGATATTGAGCTTCTGGTTGCCGTTGACGAGGAGGTCCTTGAGGTCGATGGCCACGCTCGATGTCGCGCCGTCCGGTCCCTCGCGTAGGATGAAGATCTCATTGCCGGCAGTCTCGCTGAACCCGCCGGCCATGGAGATGATCTGGAGCAGGTTCTTGCGGCCGACGAGTTCGTAGCTTCCGGCCTTCTCGACTGCCCCGATCACAGCCACTTGCTGGTTCTTGTACTCCTTGATGAATATCGTCACCTGGGGGTTCTTGACATACTTGGCCTGGAGCAGGCCGGTGAGCTTCTGGACGACCCCTTCCTGGGTCAGGCCCTCGACGATAATGCGCCCAAGGAGCGGCAGGGTGATCGAGCCGTCCTCCGAGACGCGGACGACCTGGTCGAGCTCCTTGACTTCGAAGACCTTGAGCTCGAGCAGGTCCCCCGGCCCGACCCGGTAGGCCCGGACGAAGACGTCCCGCGCCTCCTGAGCTTGAGCTTGGGCTGGAGCCTGGCCCGGTGCGGCTACGATTGCGACGGCGAATACGAGCGCGGCGATATTCATCTTCATCCTCTCCAACAATTCATTCCCATCCAAAGCTAAAAATCGTACGTCAAGTTTAACCCAAAGAACGTCCTTTTGTCATCCTCGGCGCTCAGATTCGACTTCCGCGCCCACCAACTGGCGATGAAGCCGAGTGCGACGCTCTTCTTGATCCTGAAATAGACAGCGGCAGAATGAATCCTGTATTCATCGAGCCTTTTCACGTCCGGACCGCCGCCCCCGACCACGGGATACCTGTTTCTTCCCACTGAATAATCGTAATCGAGGCGCAGGAACCGCAGTAGATAAAGCGACACACCCGCGCCCGGGCGGCTCTCGACGTAATAGGGATTGTCATACCAAAGCGAAAAGCGGACATCGCGAACGTATGACCCGCGGATGACAAAGGGTTTCGCCAGTCGGACCGAAAGCTGGGAGTCGCCGACGATCCCTCCGTTGTCCGGCACTTCCGGGTTACGGATGTCGAACTTCTTGTAGCCGACCCGGATGCGGCCGCGGACGCGCCGCCCCAAGGGCGAGAACTCGAGCCCAGCAAAAGCGGCCCCGCTTCGTGAATTCCCGATGGCCGCCTGTGTTGTGAATTCGAATTCGTACTGGCCATATTCGAAGTCCAGAAAAAAACGCCTCTGCGTCGACGCCTGGTAGAACATCGAGAAATTCGCGTAGCTCTCCTTCCTGTTCAGTCGCTCCCGGACATCGAAGCTATCCCCATACACAACGCTCTCATAGTCATACTTGACCGTCCGGTAGCCCAAGGAGAACGAGGTCTTCCAGGCCGCCTTGACCAGGACTGAACCGCCGTAACCTTCTTCTTTTCGCCTCGGCCGGATGTCGATCTCCGTGTTCCAACGTTCCCGAGCGTCGGAGTAGTTTCCCTCAAGGCTGAAGAAGACGTTCTTCAAGCTGAGCTGGGCCGCCCCGCTGAAATAATAGTTCCAAGTCCTTTCCCGATCGGTCTTTGAGTACCAGACGTACTGGGGCGAGCCGTAAGCAGATAGGACGAACTTCCTGTGAATTGGGACATAAACGGTGCCTGCCGGTCCCGCGGTTATCGTAAAGTCCTTGATTGGCTCGTTCGTCGAATAGTAGAGGTTCGAATCCACCCCGGCGTTCGAAATGACAAGCGACGGCTGGATGCGGAACGGCCCGAAGCGCCAGGCGGCCGCGTGCCACTTCCTCTCGAGCTCCTGGCCCTTCCAGGTTTCGGCGAATGATACGCTCAAGCCCGTCATGAGCAGGACTATCGCAACGGCAAGTACTCTTCGCCCAGGCATGTGTTTAATCAAGGGAATGCTCGCACCGGCAAATTTCGTCTGGCCTATAGCCCAGCCTTGGGCCCACTTCCGAGTGTGCCCGGCTTATAGGTCGGGACGATATCCACAAGGCCGTCAATGATGTTCCTCCGATCGCTCCCATCATAACATGCGTTGATCAGCTTCTCGATCTTTTGGAGCGTTTCGTCCTCGGGCCTGACCTTGGGGTTTCGCACCCTGAAGATCCTGGCATGCTCGGTCGGTTCCGACCCTTCCTCTGCTCCCAGCAGCTCCTCGAAGAGCTTCTCCCCGGGCCTGAGCCCGCTGAATACGATGGGGATATCGACATCCGGCTCGTGACCGCTGAGCCTGATCATTTCCTTGGCTAGGTCGAGGATCCTAATGGGTTCGCCCATATCGAGGACATAGGCTTCGCCCCCCTCCCCGATCGCCGCCGCTTCGAGCACGAGGAGGACCGCTTCCGAGGTCGCCATGAAATATCTCTTCATCTCGGGATGGGTCACCATCACCGGCCCTCCCTTCTTGATCTGCTCCTCAAAAACCGGGATGACGCTCCCGCGACTTCCCAGGACGTTCCCGAACCTCACCGAAATGAACTTCGTCCCGTTTCGCCCGTTGAGGACCCTGAGCATCTCCTCTCCCACCCGTTTAGTAGAGCCCATGACGCTCGTGGGATTAATGGCCTTGTCCGTCGATATATAGACGAATTTCTCGACCTTATATTTCAAGGACAGCTCACCCAATATTTTCGTTCCCAAAACGTTTGTTTTTACCGCTTCTTCCGGATAGCTCTCGAGCACCGGAACATGCTTGTAGGCGGCAGAGTGGAGGATGATTTCTGGACGGAAGTTGGCAAAAACATCCTCCATTTTGACCCTGTCCTTTATATCCCCTATCACTTCAACGATCTCCACGCCTGTCCCGCGGAAACGATTCATTAAGTGAAAAAGCTCAGTTTCATCAATATCCAGGAAGGCGACCGCACGCGGTTCATACTGGAGCACCGTCCGGGTGAGCTCGCTTCCGATGGACCCGCCTGCCCCCGTAATCAGGACACGCTTTCTGTTCAAGAAGGCACGTATGGCTTCAAAATCGATCTCAACTTTTTCCCTCCCCAAAAGATCTTCGACCCGGACTTCCTTGATGTCGGAGAGGGTGACATTCCCGTCCATGAGATCCAGGATTCCTGGGAGGATCTTTACTTTCGCCGGCCCGCCAGAATTCCGGATGATCTCGACAACGGCCCGAATGTCCTTTGAACGAAAAGACGGAATGGCAATCAGGACTTCATCCACCGCGTTCGCTTTCAACAGCGTTGGGATGTCGTACCGTGTCCCGATCACCTTAATGCCTTGAATGCTCATCCCTCTCTTGGATAAATCGTCGTCGACATATCCAATGGGGGAATACTTGGATTTTTTATTGATCAGCATGTCCCGGCCAATCGCACTGCCGGCATCTCCCGCGCCGACGATCAGAATCCGTGTGCGCCCTCGCCTCATTCTCCCCGATTTGCTAAAGTATTCAATGACGGCCCTTTTGGAAATGCGTAGCGCGCCAAGGGCGCCCAGCGTCATAACGTAATCCGCAAGCATTACGGCCCGCGGAAAGCCAGCCAACGGTCCGCGGATCCGAAAGCCCAGAAAGATCGCCGCCAGGACAAGAGAGGCGGTCGAGACCGCTGCGATGAGCTTCACCAAATCGCTGAGACCAAAAAATCGCCAAGAAACGCTATACATGCCGAAGATGGCGAGGAACGATATTTTGACGATAAGAGCCAGCCCAAAGTAGAAAGGGAATTTTCGAACGAAATCGGCCGGAATCGCGCCGTCGAACCTCAGCCAGAATGACCCATATATCGAGAACGCGATTAAGAGCAAATCGGCTAAAAAGAAAAACCCGCGCCTCTTAAGCGGCGTCATTCGGCCCATGCTTTTTCCTGGTTTCAGAAAACGCATATTCATTTCATCAACCCCTAAACCAGTTCTCCCGCTTTTTCTATTAGCAGATAAAACGAGCCGCTACGCTCCTGAATGAGCGCGCGATTCAGCTCTGACTGTAAATCGCCACAACCCAGCGAAGAGCAGGATTGGGAGCACAAATACAGCTACATTAACAAAAGGCGCTCTTTTATACCATAGCAGAGAGATGACGGCCCCTATGGCCGCCAAGGCTATGTAGACGAGCGTCACAAAGCGATGGCTATATCCAGCAATGACCAACCGTTGATATATATGCGACCGATGGGCCACGAAAATATTTTCTTTATTAAACAAACGGCGCACCAACGTGAATGAAGTGTCAAAAATGAACGGCCAAACCATCAAGACTCCTGCAACCATGAAGCGTGTGTCCCTTTGGGCCGCAAGAATGGGAAGAACCGCCAAGGTAAATCCAATAAAAGCACTCCCCACATCCCCCATAAATATTCTAGCAGGAGGCCAGTTGTGGAATAGAAAACCTAGGCTGGACGCGGCTAAGAGCAATCCAATTAGGCCAATGAACGATTGACCGCTCATAAAGCCGATAATGGTCCACCCCAACCCAGCAATAACTGCTTGACCACCTGCAATCCCATCTATCCCATCCATGAAATTATAAGCATTAGTCAAACCCATCATCCATAAAAGCGTGAATGGGATACCTATTGAATACAAATGAATCTCACTAGCAAAAGGGACTGTTACGGCATGATAATAGCCGATAGCAAATATGACTATTGCCGAGCTTATCGCTTGGACGACCAGTCGTATTCGATACGGCAACCGGCGGATATCATCAAGCCATCCAATCAACGCCACGATACCCCCGCCGAGGCTGAGAGCCGCGATCTCCAATAACGGCATACTTATGATTTGCGTAGCAAATAAGCTCCAGGCTCCGACAAGAACACTGATAACGATACCTAGCCCGCCTCCCCGGAGAGTCGGCCGGGTATGCGTACTACGGACATTCGGAATATCAAGCATCCACCCGGCCGCCCAGCGGCGCAATCCCGCGACGCACAGGTATGATAAGACAAGAGCGCCTGCTGCGACTGCAAAGCCAATGATCAGCAACCTATAGCTCTCCTCTTGTGCGCATTTCTTCTCTTGTCTCTTTCCATCCGGAAAGAAGATCATATTTTGGGCTAAACCTGATCTCGTGTTGGATCCGATTCCCATCGACAGCCATATCTTCGGTGTACTTGTCTAATGCACTCCTAAAGCCGGGAAGCCCGAGGCCGAAAAGCCTCGCTCCTTTGTCTACAATCTCCGCACAAATGTGCAGAGGGGCCACCGGAAGGCGCACTCGAGCCGTTCTTCTCCCCAAAGCGTCCGGAGCACCCGTCACCAGAAATTGAGGGCGGCGATCGCCTAAATAGATCACTAATCAGAATCCTCGGATAATTCATCCAGCCATTGTTCAAATATATCCAATAAATGCGTATTAGAAAAATGCATTTCATAATACTTACGAGCATTTTGGCCCATGACCTTAAGCTGTTCTTGATCGAGCTCATTCAATTGCAGAACTGCATTCGCCAACTCATTTGGATTCTCAGCAGGTACAGTTATGCCCGCCTGTGCTTCCTGGATTATACGGGCGCCCTCACCATCGAGGGAAGCAATAATGGCTTTGCCACAGGCAAGATAAGCTTGAACCTTTGAGGGAACCGTCAAAGCAAATAATGGTTTTCGTTTGAGCGTAATCAGCAAAACATCTGCCAATGAAAAGAAAGCTGGCATTCTTTCTTTTGGATGATGGCCAAGCAAATGCACGTTATTCAACTCACGATGACGTATTTCCTGCTCAACCCATAACCTATGTCTTCCATCACCTAGAATTACCCATTGAATGCCTGGCTTCCCTTGAGTCAATTCGGCGGCGGATAGTATTGTTTCGAAATCTTGAGACTTCCCAATATTCCCGGCGAACATCACACGAAAGCCCGGAAGCATTAAAGCGTTTTCGGAAGTGCACTTTCGAGGATTGATCGGGCGGAAAAAATCTTCGGCACAATTAGGGAAATATCGTATCTTTTTACTGTCTACTCCATACCTAAGTACGGATTCAATGAATGCTCGAGATTGAACTAGGATAAGATCACATCCCTTGTAAATCCATCGCGTAAGTTCACCAAACCATTTTAAAATATAATCTGATTGAATTACCCCTGTAGCCGAAAGGCTCTCGGGCCACAAGTCCTGAACCCAGAAAAACAACTTCGCTCCTGTAAGAGCCTTCATTACGCGGGCAGGTATACCCACTGTGATGGGCGAGAGTTGGTAAACCAGAATGACATCAAAACTGCGCCAACAGGCCAAGAAGCCCCGTATACCAGCTAAGAGTGCAAAGGAGAAATAGTTAATAATTAAACGCCATCCGGATGCATTACCCCTCGGGAATATCGGGCTACGCCAGATTTGAATACGATTATACTCATCGTGATATGGACCCCTAAAGCTATACCCTGGATATATTTTTCCGGATGGATAGTTGGGGAATCCAGTAAGTACTTCGACATAATGCCCGCGATCACACAAGTTCTTCGCGAAGTCGTTGATTAAAAAATCTTCTGGCCAGAAATATTGTGACAGAATAAGAATTCTCATTGTTTATTCAAAACTGACTACCACTTAAGAAGGGAATAAAATTAAATCTTCATTACTTTCGCCGCCACTCTTGTTCAGCAAGATCAGGCAATCGATATCCAAGCATGATTCGGGCTACCGTCCACGACACATTTTCAGTTAAGTACTCCGCCGGAGGTACCCACAAACCCTTCTGGGCGACCACAAGGTTGACAAGATTCAATATGGTTTTTGGATCGCAGCCTGAAAGTATATTCGAACCACACTCAATTGTTTCGGGGCGTTCTGTGACATCGCGGATTGTTACGTTCGGAATACCTAGGATGCAGGCCTCTTCCTGAACTGTACCGCTGTCCGAGAGCATGCAGAACGCCGACTTTTCAAGATTGACGAAATCGAAAAAGCCAAGAGGTTCCACGAACTTCAGTCCCTTGTGCTTGATATCTACGCCAAAACGCTGGACCTTCTCCCTTGTGCGTGGATGGAATGAGCATATTACCGGATAGCCGTATTCTTTATTCAGCATCTCCAATGCTTCAACCAATTTTCTCAATCGCTCCTCGATATCCACATTCTCGGCTCGGTGCATAGTGACCAGAAAATACTTGCCTTTCTCTACTTCATGTTCCTCAAGCATGGTAGAACTTGAAACATTCGTGGAAAAGTGATCGATCACTTCCTTAATCGGATTTCCTGTGACATATATTCTCTCCCTCGCTATTCCCTCGCGAATCAGGTTTTCTTTGCTCCGATTGGTATATGGCATCAGAACACTGCTGGAGTGGTCGATTACACGGCGGTTTACTTCCTCCGGCACTCGGTCGTCGTAGCAGCGATTCCCCGCCTCCATATGATAAACAGGTATCCCAAGTCGGCGTGCGATCAGTGCGGTAAGGCCGCTGTTGGTGTCGCCCAGTACGAGAAGGCGGTCAGGCTTATGCTCAAGAAATAGCGGCTCGCACCCCGCCAGTATCTGCCCAACTTGGTTAGCAAACCCCTGCCCGCGTACGCCCATGTATACATCCGGCTCCCGAACCTGCAGCTCACGGAAAAATAATGCGCTCAATCGGTCGTCATAATTTTGACCGGTATGTATCAAAACGTGCTTGGCATATTGGTCCAATAACCTGATAATAAGACTCAACCTGATTATTTCTGGCCGCGTTCCGACAATGCTCATTATTTTCATCGCAATGTCTCCGCCTCATATGGATTCAGATCCTCTAGCATAAGCTTTCGGTCTTTTAATAATTGAATCGTCTCTTCTAAACTCATTAGGTTTTCGGCAGAAGAATATTCTTTTGTACGCGCCGGTTTTAACGGTTTGTCTCCAGATACTTCCGGAAGCATCGGCACGATTGCATAATGATTTCCGCGTTCAATTGTGCGAGAGACTTCCTCCTCACTTATCATAATCTCATGAACCTTTTCGCCGGGCCGAATTCCAGTGAATATTATCTTAATATCCCTATCGCCCATGAGAGCTTTTGCAATATTAATTACCAAGGATGACTGCACGTGCGGCACCCATGTCTCCCCAGGCGCTGCCGCCTGGATGGCATCAATTACCAAAGTGACTGCATCTTCCAAACTGAGAAGAAACCTCGTCATCTCGGAAGTTGTGATCGTTATCGGTCCCCCTTTTCTGATCTGATCTAAAAATAAAGGGATAACTGACCCGCGCGAAGCAAGAACGTTTCCATAACGCGTACAGATAAACCGGGTTCTCGGGCAACGCATGTTGGCTTGCACGAATATTCGCTCCTGTATCGCTTTAGTCATGCCCATAACGTTGACAGGCTTACACGCTTTATCGGTTGATACGCCCACCACGGTCTTTACCGGCAAATTGTGTTCCTGGATAGCTCTCACGATGTTTTCAGCACCCAATACGTTGGTGCTAACGGCTTCGTAAGGGGAATATTCGCAAGTCGGCACTTGCTTCATTGCCGCCGTATTTATTACTATGTCAACTCCAGGCAGGACCGATGTAACACTCCCATAATTCCTTATATCGCCAATCCTAAATTCCAGCTTCTGTTGAAAATTACGATAAATGATCTCGTCGGTTGCAGCCATCCGATTTTGATATTCCAACCGCATGAAATGCTGCTTCGCCTCATCGCGCGAAAAAACAATTATCTTCTTAGGATTACCCATCTCTCCGCTTAGTAGCTTTCGAATGAGTACCTTGCCTAGCGATCCCGTTCCTCCGGTTATTAACAAACACTGATCCTCAAATAGTTTCATTTATCTTATCTCCATTTCCCGTAGGGAGTCGGATCATTTGCTAATTGTGCGGCTAGCTCAATCCATGGCGGACAAACAAGACCTGTAGCATTTTTAAATTTGTCTCCTATCATACTGCGATCACAGGTCTCTGTTACGTCCGAAAGAATTTCGACATCCATCTTAAAAGCATTTCGTAACATGCACAATAGGTCATATTTTGAAATTGTATCTCCAACAACCTGAAAAAGGCCATACAACTCAGGAAAGCGTTCGATCAATTCTCCAACAAGAGTAGCTAGATAGTTAGTTGTGACACCAGAATAAATATGTCGCTTAAAACCTCGAACTATTTTATTGTCTTGCGCAAGGAACCATTCAAGTAACGACTTGAATTTATTCAACTCGCGTCCTATTATCGAAGTCCTAATTGTCAGCACGTTACGTGTGCAAGATACTTCTCCAAGATATTTACTTTTTCCGTAAAGGTCTTTAGCGTTCGAAACATCCTCCTCTGTATATCTTCCCCGCTTGCCATCGAATACACAATCTGTGCTGAAGTGGATCACTCGCCCCCCCCATTCGGAAGCAATCGTGGCAAGCTTATGCGGCAGCAGTGAGTTCAAAGTTATGCTTATCAGTGCGTTGTGGGCCTCTTCCCTCTGTTTGACAATTCCAATACAGTTAACGATAATGTCCCATTTATTACTTCTTAGCGACTTCTCAAAAGCGGGAAGGTTCATAGCGTTCAATTTCTCAATTACAGGCCCTTGGCTGAATAACTCATTATTCCTATAATATTCTTCTTTCAAAGACCCTATGATCGAACATGCTGTATTAGGGAACCTCGTCCGAAGTATCTGAGTCATCTTATGGCCAAGCATTCCTTCGCCGCCGAGAACAAGAATATTTTTCACTAGTTTTCAGCCTCTTCCTTTATATACGCATTATTTTTATTACTAAAACCAGAGTATGCCGAGCCTATGTAGAGCAGCTCGAAACAGCACCCAGGCAAATCCGGGACCCTCCCTCAAGAACTTAAACTTAGAGATCCCATAGATACGAACCCCCTGACTTCCGGGCACATAGACAATCTTGCCACCTGTTAGCAAGGTTTTGAACGTGATTTCGGGGCTGATGCTGAAACGATTCGACGAGAGACCAACCGCCATCATAAGAATTCGATTATGCATTTTGAACGAATACGTGCTATCGCGTATCTCCTGTCCTATCAAGAATTTCACGAGTGCTCGGTATATCGTTTGGTAAAATTTATATTTGAATGGAATTGTCTCAGCATCTTTTGGTCTTGAATACCGCGAGCATTGTACAAGGTCAGCGCCATTGCGCATGTGCTCGAGGAATACTGGGATTACATCAATTGGATCCACATCATCGGCTGACACTGGAATCGCGTAACGCCCTATAGCATGGGCTAATCCAAATCGCATTATTGCCCCATACCCTCGTCTCGGTTCATGGCGTTGATACAACGACCATTTAATTTCAGTATGCTGGCTCATAATTCTCTCTGCTAATCTATAAGTATCGTCAGTACTTGCATCATCGAGAATCACTAATTCAGCATTCAGGCTGTTTGACAAGATTAGGTTGGCGAGCTTAGGCAAGATGATAGGCAAATTATCATTTTCATTCAAGCAAGGAACAATGATACTTAATTCGACGAGTCGACCATTTTGCATCCAACTCTCCATTCTGGTTTCCAGAATAAAAAGAGCAGGCAGTGAATATGAAGGTCAACAAATACAAGCGTTCTCAACTCGCCTGCTGCAAAGCATCTTATTGCCGACGCAAGAATCGAAATATCCAAATCCCGTCTCGGCCAAGCGCGGCAGAAATCCATCTCCTTAATAATTGAACACATCTTCATCTGTGTAATTTAAATACCTCAACACGGAATTCTGCGAATTCTTTGTTGAAAAACTTATTCTTTTTCATGTATTTCGGATCACGAAGAAACCGGATAGTGTCGACCACGGTAAAGCCACATTGGTTCATAATGTCCTGGCGCAGTTGCTTGCCAGATATCGTATTAACTGGATTGCCAACAACGAGCCAGAGGGTATTTGATGTACAGATGTCTACAGTGCCAAATGAGACATTATCTGTTAAGAGCCGATTCTGTAAGCCATATCTTGGGAGATAATAATTCGTGAGCGAGGGGCTAGAATTCACAATAATCTTGCTAGTTGGATCATCTCCAATATGTTCTTGTAAATACTTGGCTACCTCGCGCCATGGATCCACTGTGGCCATAACGTGAAAATCATGGCCAGTGTAGTAGTTGATTCCCGAAACAACCCAGCTAAACAACAGCATTGTGGTGAATACCAGAGACATGATTCGAGATTTCATGCTCGTGATCCCAATAGCTATGCCAATACAAATGAGCGGTATCATGAAAAGGTAGTAGCGGGGCATGTCGTGAGAAATTGCGGGGCCAACCACAAACACAACAAACCCATATGATACTAACAATAATAGGAAATTGTGATTGGATCGATTGTTCCAGATGCCGTTTACGAATAGGGCCGCAATTCCCAAACCACCAATCAGGGCAATAGGATTCCACGGCATGATCGTCTGCCCAAGTGTAAGCGAAAAGATCAGATAGCCTCTAGAAACGAGAATTGATTTGGCGCCAGATCGCCACATTTCGCCAGTGGTACCAAGCGCTTCCCGTAAAGCAGGAATGAAGGGTATGAATAGAAGGATTGCTACGAAAGATGCCAGCATGAATTTAAAGATGAAACGCGAGCGATTATGCACTCTGGCTAAGCGTAAAAGGAAAAATATCCCCTGTGCCAGTAATATGAGAAATCCATGGTAGTGTGTAATCAGGGTCATGAAAGTGAATAAAGAGAATAAAATCCAGTCTGCTGTACGATCTTCCTCAAGACATCTCAATAGGAGCAAAAGCGACAGGCAAGAAAGCATCACGAGCAACGAGTACATTCGCACTTCGCGGTTGTAAATTAACATCAGAGGCATTATCGAGTACAACAACGAAGCTATTACTCCCGTTGAGGAGCTAAACAGTAGTCTTCCCAGTTTATACACAAATGGGATGGTCAAGAGTGCAAACAACACTGAAAGGAGCCGAGTCCAGCTTTCACTTTCACCACCTAAAAATAACCATGCGCGCAAGAGTATAAAATACAAAGGTGGATGGGCATTGAAGAATTGCATAGAGAGGACCGATGATACGCTTGTTAACGATCGCGCATGAAGAATGCTCAACGTCTCGTCGCCCCAGAGACTGTAAGAGCCTAGGTTATATGTCCAAAGTATCCCTGCTAGGAGGACAATCGCTGTCAGCAAATAGGCAACCGTATTGCTCGAATAAAAATGGCTTTGGCCAAATTTGATATGACGTATTTTCACAAGGCTTCCTCCACCAGTACGGCTACCAGCTAATTGGTAGCCGTAAGGACATCGCGAACAGTTTTCTAATGCTTCCAACCGTAAGGACATCGTGAACACTTGACGGATCAAGCGATCGGATCAACAGTCTTTCCGACAAACGGAAATGGAAACATCTTGATAATTTTTCCCTCAAATTTGACGAAGACTCTACGGTGGTACGTCGAGAGCGTCGCCACGACGTACTGTCTTTCCAGTTTCCGGCGGATGAAGTATTCGGCGCCGTTGAACTCGATACAACCGTGGGCATCGACCTTGCGAACCCAAGAGACCAAGCCTTTGGCAAAAGGAAGGGCCGGATGACCCCGGGCGTCAAAGTATGGATCGATAGTAAAGCCGATGGGCAGATGACGGAGAGTCGCCCAGAGTTGATCTCGGAGGACCCCGGGAAGTCGCGTTCCATGGTCGGCCACGGTGAGACTCCGGCTGGGCTTCCGGACGTGATAATACTCGAGGAATCGATCGCTGTAACGCCGAACGGCCCAAAGATTGGCGCAGCGGTGCCGCAGGACCCGTATCTGCCAAGTGTTGTTGAAGCTCTCCACGGTCGCGTTGCGGCCTGGCTCCCCCTTCGGAATGAAGACAAGATGGATGCCGAAGAGAAGATGCAACCGGATGACCTGGGAGAGGCTGTGGCGATAGCGGCCGCCTCCCGACGCAGACATCTCGTTGTCCATCTGAGCGACTCTGGGAAGTCCCATAGATCGCCAGGAATCAACGAGATGGCGGCAGAGCGAGATTGTCTGCTTATCGGGGAACTGGCTGGCCGAGACCGTTTGGCCGATGACATCGATGGTGTGGAAGGAATAGAACCGAGTGATTCCCCGGGGTCCTCGCAGATAGCGGGGACCGACCAAGTCGGTTTGCTGGAGATCACCCATCTTTCGGGCTCGAACGTATGGATAGGGCGGCCCACCGGAAGTACGCTTGACCTTGACCTTTTTCGTCTTGCCGGCCCGGGCCAGGATCTTTTCAATGGTCGAGATGACCGGGAGATGACGAACACCCCGGTCATGGAGCTCATGATGGATCGTCTCGGCGCCGATGCCGGCGAAGGCGGTGCGGCGGGTCTTGTGGGCCGCCAACTCGTTGCGCAGGGCCAAGATCTTCCGGACCAAAGACTCCGGCGTTTGATGAGGGATATGTTTCGCCACCCGACTTTGGTCACGAAGTCCAGCGAGACCGAACTTGCGATAGCGACGGAGCCATTTGGAGAGCCAACCCCGGCTTCGATGGACACTTTCCACGGCGTGGCCGAACCGACCGGTTTCTTCATAGATTCGAATGGCGTTGAGCCGGATTTCATATTCACATCGCTCTTTCATGATCGCCTTCTCCTTCCGATCGATTTCGGAAGAAGTGTAGGCGATTCCTCTAAGTGTTCACGATGTCCTTATGGTTTTACTGTTCACGATGTCTATTCGGAAACCCGCTAATATCTGCTTTCTCCCTGATCAATGTAATTGGATTAACCAAAACCTTTGCAGTATGCCCCGCGGCAAGTCGCGGGGCATACTGCAAAGGTTTTGGTTAATCATCTTAATCGCTTCGCCTGCTATGAGAGTTATAAATCATCAAGAGTTTCTAACGAATTTTAACTTCTTAAAGGCAATATTTCTGTCGAACAACGCTTTGTCAGTAATACTGACGATCACGCCTGCCGAAGCAATTAGCAAATAGAACATCTTTTCTGTGCGAGAATCCAAAAACACCGCTCCGACCAAGAAAGCTCCGAGCCCAACAAATAGGGCCCTTTTCATCGATCCGGAACTTCTGCTCGATGAAAGAAAAGCCTTGAAACATAGGACCAACATCGCAACGAAAGGTAGAAACCCAACAAGACCACTCTCAGCCAGAATAGATATGTAAGTATTATGAGATCCGATTGCGAGAACTCCAATATTGACCAGGTGAGTGGGCATCATATCAAAGCTGAGTACAGGAATGCTACCTATGCCCATACCAAACACAGGCGATAGCTGAAACAGCTGCAAGCCGATTTTCCACGCTGCCAATCTTGCGTCAATGGCAGGGTCTTTATTCACGTCGGAAATAGTGCTAAGTCGCTCCCAATAGCGGTGTGGAGCCATGTCGGTAATCAGCAGACTACCGAGCACAATCAAAACAGACAACGATATGAGTAGGGTTGCTCTCCAGTATGTTTTCTTTTTGGACAAAGCAAGGCTCTTGCGTTCTTTCCAGAGAATGACTGGGAACAGAATGAGTAATACCGCCAAGCCAACAGCCGCTCCTCTGGAGAATGATCGGACAATTAGCATCAGACTCGCTCCTGCTGAAAGAATACCAAACAGTTGTGCTTTCTTACGCCTGCTGGCGAATGCTAGCCAGATCCCAATCGCCATGGCAATCAGACTGTTAAGGCCCGCATTGTTTTCTTCTAGGAATCCACCTGACGCCCTAGACGCTACCCCATTAATTACCTCCATGCCAAGAGGCGTCAGTGAGATTGCTGCCGACAACCAAAAACCAAATAACACCGCGTACCACAGTTTATCCAAGAGCTGAGCGTCGCATAGCGATCTAACAACCAGATAAAACGCTAGAAGGGATATATAAGATATCACCACTGTGAGAACTGATGTGTCTATTCTGTATGAATCGTTCAGAAACAATCTAAAAAGCGAGGGAATCACAGCGCTTATAATGTAGATGATTACCAAGTAATCAAGCGAGTTCATTTTGGTGATGATCGGGCGTCGGCGGACAATACTTCGAACCACTACACTAGTAAACAAAACTAGGCCAAGTGCTTTGGCAACCGTAATGTAGTCAATAAGCCCAACTCCAAGTGCTCCAAACTTCTCTAATGGAATGATAAAGCCAATGATCAACAGTACTGTCTTAGGCTTCAAAAAAGCGAGAATGAAGAATAATATGCTGGCGCATACCACGACAGCTACCTTTACTAGATCAGAGCCTATACTAATAATCACTCCTACTAGCAGGCTTACAGTAAGGGTAACACTGATAAGATCTACGAAGAGTCTTCGATCCAATTCTATGGATCTGTTGCTAGCCATCTACTCTATCCCTCGTTGAACGCCCCGCCGATATCTCTCGCCACACGCTTTCATAGATATTCGCAATCTCTTGGGCTTCGTGTGAGGTGGGGAACAAGGGCTATGCTCGGTATCTCTGGATGACAAAAGACGCCATGCGGATCAATGAGGACAAGGTGGCCGCGGAGGCCCGCTACGACGGAAAATATGTCTTGCGGACGAACACCGATCTTCCCGCGGCTGAAGTGGCGAAGACCTATAAGAGCCTGTGGCGGGTGGAGCGGGCGTTTCGGGAGACGAAAAGCACGTTGGACGTCCGGCCGATCTTCCATCACCGCGACGACACGTCGATCGGGCACATCGTGGTCGGCTTCCTGGCCCTGCGACTGGAAGTGGACCTGCAGAGAAGGCTCGAGGCGCACGGCATCGATGTGTCCTGGCCGACTCTGATGAGGGACCTGGGCCAGGTCCATGCGGTCAGACTGGAAGCCGATGGGCAGACCTATGTTTTGCGGACCGACCTTCAAGGCACGGCCCATCAGGCGTTTCGGGCGGCCGGAGTTCGACCGCCGTCCTCAGTGACAATGATCGGCTGAGATGAGAAACCGTAGTGCCAAACTTTTTTTACCAGCTCGTAATTTATTCTTTTACAGGAACTTCGAAAAAGCAACTGTCGATAATGGGCCATATAGAATGGAGCTGAGGCAGGTGGTCTTCCTGACGCTAAGAATTGGTTGGTCGGTGTGGCGTCAAGGACTAGTCGATCGCCTTCTTTGAAAACGGGATCTTTGTTACCGGCCCATCAGACCCCGAATGTTCCGGAAAGTTCCTGCCATAACCCGTAGCAGCCTGGTCGGAATCCAGAACATCAGACGCAATACCCATCTCTTCTTTTGGAATAGCACCGTTCCGGCTGTTTTCTGTACCAATCTTCGCACCCATGCCCTTTGCCCGGCAAGCAAGTGGGCTTTCGCGACCTCCAACCGCAGTCTCGTCAAGTACTCCTCCGCATAGAACCGGGAGGAAATGGGCTGCATGCCACCCGCCAGAAAAGCCTCTACAGGAACGGCTGGGCGCACATCCATAGGTAGGGGGTAGAATAAACACGCACGGTTGGTCGCGGACAGATTATAGACGGCCCCCTCCACTGGAGACCAGGCCACACGGTGACGAAGCGCAATGGCTGCCCAAGTTTCAAGATCTTCTCCCAGTTTGATCCCAACGGGAAAGAAATTAACCTCAGCGAGCACGGGCTTCGGAATCATAACGGCAGATGCGCATATGGGCGGAGGGCCCAATGCCGCGCGAAAGTAATCCTCCAACAAACCGCCCTCGGGGGAAGCAACACACCCCAAGAAAGCAATATGCACGGTTTCCCCTTTCAGACAGTTTCGATACGCAGTGGCGAATATTCCTGCTGTTGGATGCCGTGCCTGCAACCCCATCACTGTCTCGAGGAAGTTCGGCAACCATTCGTCGTCCGCATCCAGAAAGGCCACCAATTCAGCGCGTGCCTCCAGAATCCCTGTGTTCCGGGCAGCTCCTGTTCCCCCGTTTGGCTGTGCAATCAAACGGATACGCGGATCAGTCATCTGACGGACCAACTCGCTGCTGCCATCGGTAGATCCGTCGTCAACTATGATCAGCTCATAATTGGTATAGCTCTGAGCCAAAACAGAGTTGATTGCCCGCTTGATATGATGGGCTTTATTATAGAGAGGAATAACAATAGAGAGGCCGATTCCATTTGTCATTGCAGAAATAGTTGGGGTCGTCATAGAACCCTCGTCAACAGACACCGCCGCATAATCCTCATAGCTCTGCGAAAGTATCGACTCAATGCACCGATGAAGGTACTTCTCCGCATTATATACTGGGATTACTATTGCAATATTTCGGACGCCCACTATCCTGCCGCTGTTCTTCAAGTTGAGCTTTAATATTCTGGACGTCACTTTCAAGATATGTATCCGGGCACCGCGGTGAAACCGCTTGTCGCTTGGCGCCGATAAGCTCAAGCAGAAAATCTTGTGTGTCGCGAATGGCACGAACACAATGACCAAATAATGAGCAATAAAAAGGCCATCTAAGAAGGGCTTCAAGCGCAGCATATACCGCATTACTCCCTGGATCCTTCTTCAATTCTTGGGCCAGCATCAAGGCATTTCGTCCGTCTTCCCTCTTCAGATAATAAAGGCACCGAGAGAAAGTTCGTCGCTGATACCTCCGAATCATCGCATGTTCTATGGGGCGTAGTATATCAGCAGGAACATTGCTTTTCTTCAGGTTGGCTATCATCCTTCTGAGTCCAGCCTTAGATTGAAAATAATAGCTATCCTGGCCCCAGTTTATAAAAACAGCTCCGGGCCGTCTGGTTAGGACAAAAGGACACTTTGCCGCAATGCGATTTATGAAATCGTGATCGTGCGGCGCGCCGACGTTGCAGTCAAGTAATCCAACAATCTCCTTCACGTCGTGTCGAAACAAAATACCAGTCCAGGTAAGATTCCCCTTTTGAAACAATTCCAGTAATCCAGTGGGAGGACTGTAGTAACCAGCTTCGTAATTATCCAAGGTATATCTCATTATGACTTGCATTTTGTTGCTTATAATGACATCCGTCGCAGAAAACATTGCATCGGGGTATTTCTCAAACCTGCCCAGCGCAATCTGGTAAAAATCGGGAAGAAGAAAATCATCGTCTGACAAGAAAGAAAAAAACGGTGTCTCAACATGCTCCAATCCAAACTGGAAATTCTTAATTGCGCCAATATTCTCTTCATGGCAATAGTATTTAACGCGTGGATCAACCTTTGCCAATTCAGCGACAATTAAAGCCGTGTCATCCCCTGAAGCGTTATCATAAACGCATACCCGGAAATGAGGATAGGTCTGATGCAATACGCTAAGAATCGCTTGCTTCAACTGCTGAGGTCGCCGGTATGTTGGGATGATCGTAGTTATCATTGGTTTCAATGGTTCATCTAAGTTCAAGGACTCTCCAGTTTCCATTTCAAGATATTTGTCGACGCAAGATCATAAACGACTTAATTCTCGCTACAACTTCAAGTTGATCGGCAGCACAGGCAGAAGCAAAAAGAGTTCCCCCGCTTACCAGACCCAAGCTTACAATGAGCAGCAACGGGGACCAATCGGATTTAATAATAAAGCGTCCAATAATGCTGATCACAACCGCCGCAAGCAGAGGGCGGCCGACATCTTCCAAGTACCAGCGCCACTTCTCGGTGGGCAGTAACCGCCTGTGCATGATCGGGAGGCTAACGAAAATATACCCCGCGTTCAGAATTACCGAGACACTGGCCGCACCCACCGCGCCATACCATTTCGTGAAGACAATCATAAGCGGCACCATGAGCAGCACAGACATAACGTTGACAAGGAAAGTGAGTCGTGTCCACCCAAAGGCCAATTGCAGCGCGTAGGGGATGTTCATGAGGCCATTGATGGCTATGCTCATAATAAGGATGCTCACCAGCACATGGGTATGCTCGGCTGTTACGGAACTCTGGGTCCACAGCAACAGTACCTCTTTAGAGAAGAGCGCGACCACGAGCGCGGCAGGCAGCACGAGCACTGACACTAACTGCGCGCTCTTGTGATACAGTCTTGTTATCTCCTCCGTGGCGCCCAACGCCACCAGATTGGTCAAACGGGGGTACGTGGCTGAAAAAACTGGACTTATAAAACTATAAAGGTTCATAGCGATGGAACTTGCCAGGGTATAGTAACCAAAAAACTCTAGGTTTAACATGCGGCTCAAAATAACTTTATCCAGTTGGCCGAGGATCGTTGAGAGCAGTGCGATCCCAGTCATTCCAGCGGCGAAGCGCCAGATGTTCCGTAGCAGTTCTTGCCGGAAACGCGGTGGTGAAGCGGCGTGCGGTAAGCTGCGCCAGAGAAAGAAAACGATCAAGCCAACCTGGATGACGCTGACGATGATCTGCCATGAGAAAAATGCCTCCACCGTAGGCGAGACAA
The DNA here is from genome assembly GCA_041479905.1 of Candidatus Aminicenantia bacterium. Taxonomy (GTDB): domain Bacteria; phylum Acidobacteriota; class Aminicenantia; order Aminicenantales; family Saccharicenantaceae; genus RBG-16-66-30. Next base: position 14,906 of record JBGOYY010000010.1, on the reverse strand, counting down.
GCCACAGGACTAACACGGCACCCAACCCGCGGAAGGTCGCCATCGCCATGTTGATAGTGTTCAGCAGCACCTGTCGCTGGAGCCCCCTCAGTCCGCCCGAGTAAAAACCGATCGGCCACTGGAACAACGTCACGAATCCCATGAGAATTATAGCGGTTTGAACCGTTCTCGGAGCCAGGTTTTCTGCATTCACCCAATGATAGGCAATGAATTGTGAGGCCGCAATGACGATAAGGCTGATGAGTAAACCCACCGCCCAGTAAGGGATCTCCAAGGTCCTCACGAGATCTCGCATCTCCTGAGCCTTATCATCCTGCACAGCCAGCCGTGCCATCTCACGATTCAGGGTACTGCTCAGCCCCATGTCGAGTAATCCAAAGAGTGCCAACAGAGTGGCAAAGACGCCCATCAGCCCGTATGCTTCGATGCCCATGAAGTGGATATAGAGGGGTATAAAAACCAGCCCCATCAGCCCAGTCCAAATACTGCCACTGAAGTTGGCTGCTATGTTTCTTTTAAGTAAACTCACGTAAGGCAACCGCCTATCAGAAAGGACACTTGATATACACGCATCAGACGCCCATCTTGGGAGACAAACACAATCTGGTCATCAGCCTCTTTCATTGCCCGCTTTCATGTTTAGCGTACCTGCCATCGATATCTCATTAAAGCACCGCCTTATCGCCCCAAGCGAGAGCGGCTAAATACAGCCTCCTGTCACTATCTGCCTTTAAGTACTCGTCCGTTCTATTATCAGCGATAAGAAGATTTTCCTGCTCCCCTTGGCGGAAACAATTACTTTTATGAAAAGCGTCCCTTTTGTATGCTCTACCATTACGGCCAACCACTAACAATTCATAACCCATGTTAACTATTTGTTTACTCAGGGACTTCCTCCCGCTCTCAAACCTTAGATTATCCGATCTTGAAACGACCTTTCCCCATTTAATTCTATTCAATACTTTTTTCCTAATCATAAAGGCGTTTGTCCTAATGCTATAATTAGGCAACGGGCCGTACCAGTAATAGAGAAGAAGTCTTACCTTAATTGCATTAAAAGCCTTTATAAACCTGCGGTAGAAGGAGCGATCACAAAATATGAAGCGTCTCCAGTAAGTAGTTTGATCTTCAGATGATTTCAGCCCGCTAATGGAGCTACGATAAGTATTCTCATACGATCCCGTCGCCCCTACTAACCCGACTGTAGGCTGAGATGCATAATTATACAGTTTCACCAGCCAATCGTTATCCAGAAGGACACTGTAGGAATTAAGAAAACAGAAGAAGTCATGATTAAACTTACTGGCAGCAATACGATATGCGGTAATATCAAAACAAGTATCTTTAAAAAACAAGGATGAATATTCCACATCTTTCAACAGCAGTTTATATTCTATTGTTTCTTCATCAGTTGAAAAACCATTGAATAGAATAATTAAGTCATGGTCAATGCCCGCCGGTTGCCTGATATAAGATTGTATAAAGTCACGAAATGGCTCAATGCCAAGTGGCGCCCAGACCAAGTGTATAACAGCAATGCCTGACACGCTTAACCTCCATTCCCTGGCAGATCGGCATTCTGGCCATTAACCATGAGTCGCTCTTTCACTGCCGGCCTCAAAAATAAGATCAGGCTTGACCTGCCAGGTGATCTCCTGCAAGGCGACAATATCCTGAGGATACTGGATGATTGGGCAACCAAGTCAGGAGAACGTATATGAATAATTGGCCATAATCGATTGATGCATAAATTCTGATTTGGCCCGAAGCAGAAGAGCGTTCTTTCCATTATCTTCAATTCTTGATCGGACTTCTTGTTCATAGTTCATTTTGATCCACCTTGTAGTATGTAAATTTATCTCCCGCAGTCGCTATGATTTCGTCAAAGTAGTTGGAGTTCATGACAAATATGGCATCGTGGCGGGCCATGCCGGACACGCCATTCTCGGGCGATAGCACAGGTAACCCTGTCACCGGCAGGTACTTTCCCTGTTTGAACGGATTTATGTCGATGACGAAATCCGGGGTTACGCCACCGCGCCGCAGCAACTGCAAAGCAAAAATTACCCCTTTCGATCCCCCGCCCCATATGATATGTTTTCTGCCGCGCTGGTTTTTCAACGCGGCGATATCGCAATCAATGCCGTCAAGGAAATCTGCCGGCAGGTGGAATCTTTGAACGTCCTCCTTGGGATTCATGCGTAGAGACGTGAGATCAGCGACCACATAAAGGTATTGCCCGCCGAAAAATCTGCCTGAATCAAGGATCCTGTCGAATATGCGGAAGAAGTCGGACAGTCGAAAGTAATTGACGTGTTCATAAAATAGATCGAACCACGCTCTATGATCCCTTATCCAGTCAAGACATGGCACTTCGATATAAATAAGCCCTTTGCCGCCGTTTGCTTCGGTAATGGAAGCAAGAAAGCGCATTGGGTTCGGAATGTGTTCGAGAACATGGCGGAGGATGATGGCCTCTCCGGTCATGCCAAGCGATGGCGAAAATGATTCTTTGACAACATTCGGATCGTCCCCTTCGTAGGCAGGATCTATCCCAACGACCGAGAAGCCCTGATCCCTCATAAGTTTGAGAAACCTGCCCTTACCACAGCCGATTTCGAGTATGGATTTTCCAATGAAGTGGCCCCGGACGATTTCAATAACCTGATACAGGTGTTGTTCAAATACGTTAGAATAACCTTGCTCGTTCTGGTAATTTTCGTCGTAAGTCATCAACTCTGGCCGGAATACCGTATTTTGCACGATACCAGTCAACGGATCTAATACTAGTATCAGGTTACCCGTTGGACAGGCGATAGCGTCTTTTGCCGTTGCATAGAAGCGGTTCTGCTGAACAGGCAGGCCCTCCATGCGATAGATGATGTTATCGGTCATGCTTTTGCGATTGCATCGTTATTCTGACTTGGCTTCATTGCCACACCTTTCTTGCCACCAATCAATGGTTTCTCTAATTCCTCCATCTATATCATATTGGGGCTGCCAAATAACTTCGCTAAATAGTCTCTTGGTATCGCCGAATAATACAGCTGGCTCATTTTCTTTTTGCGGCAGTGCACCTAATTTAACAAGGTTATTTTTACCTAATTTATCTGCAATTGATAAGATAATTTCCTTTAAGGCAATTGGTTTCCCGGATGCTATATTTACCGGCCCATCGACATTGCTCATTAGTAATGAAACAAAAGCCGATGCAACATCTTTAACATGCAAGAAATCTCGGATTTGATTCCCGTGTGAACATAGTACGACCTTATTATGGATCAATTTTAAGATGACCGATGAAACAAGACGATTGGGATTCTCGTGAGGTCCATAGAGAAAGAAAATCCTTCCCCAAGCACTACTTAACCTTATTTCCCGGGAGAAGTCTTTCAATAAATGTTGCATAGCGTTTTTACAGGTACCATATAACGATGAAGGAGCAAGCGGCGTAACGTGTTCTGAACAATATCCAAACTTCCAATCGTATTCGGCGCAGGTACCAGCCATAACCACGCGCTCACCACAAGTCTTTTGAAAAACACGAAGTAAATGCAAACTAGCCTCCAACCACCGAACGTTCTCAGTCGAGGTCCAGTATTCACCTGGCTTAGCATACCAGGCAAAGTGAAGAAGATGGGTTGGACGAATTGTTACAATCAATTCATTTGTTTTCTGCGTGTCTAACAAATCTACGTCATGCCAATGCACTTCGTACAAACTATTTTCTGGAATAATGACATCTGCTGCATGTACGTCGAAGCCCTGGGCTACTAAAAATGGCAGGCAGTGCCTGCCAATAAAACCTGCCCCACCTGTCACTAAAACACGCTTTGACGCATCATTATTTATCTTCATGTTATTCTTCTCATCTCAGGCACAGCCGCCATAAATGCCCCTCCCCACTCCCGCACATAGCCATATTGCTGAATGACCTCGTCAGCGATATTCCAGGGGAGAATCAGTACGATATCAGGTTTTTTTTCCCTCAGGGCCACAGGCGGCAAAATGGGAATATGGCTGCCGGGCAGGAATTTTCCTTGCTTGGAGGGTGCGGCATCACATACATACGGTAGCAAGTCGGGCTTGATTCCCGCGTAGTTGAGCAGGGTGTTCCCCTTGGCTGCGGCACCGTAGCCGGCTACTTTCTTGCTGGAGCGCTTTTGTTCTATCAAGAATTCCAGTAGATCGTCCTTTACCCGACCGGCCCGACGCTGGAAATGTCGGAAAGTAGACAATTTTCTCAGCCCCTGCCTTTCTTCTTCAGCCAGGAGCGCCGGCACCACTGTCATCTGGGGGCGAGGATCGTCCGCATGGCAGCCATACACACGCAGACTGCCGCCGTGGGTGATCAGCTCTTCTACATCGAACACCCGTAGGCTAGCTGCCTCGAAGATGCGGTTGACCGTGTGAAGAGAGAAATAAGAAAAATGCTCGTGATAAACCGTATCGAACTGGGTCTGCTCGATGAGGCGCATCAGGTGGGGAAATTCCAAGGTAATCGTGCCGCCAGGTTTGAGCGCGGTTTTCAGGCCGGCGGTGAAGTCGTTGATGTCGGGTACATGGGCATAGACATTATTGCCGATGATGAGGTCGGCCTGTCTGCCCTCGCTCCTGAGCTGGTTGGCCAGCGCCGCGCCGAAGAATTCGCGAAGAACCGGAATGCCGATTTTCTCAGCTGCTTTGGCCGTTCCCGCGGTCGGTTCGATGCCGAGGCAGGGGATGTTTCCCGCCACGAAGTTTCTCAGCAGGTATCCATCGTTGGAGCCGACCTCGATCACAAAACTTGCCGGGCAAAGGCCGAGCCGCTCCGTTATTTTTTCCACATACCGGGCGGCGCGATCGAGCCAGCTCTGCGATATGGAGGAGAAATAGGCGTAGTCACCGGTGAACAGTTCATCGGCGCGGGTGTAGTCTTCTGTCTGAACCAGCCAGCAGTGGTCGCAGACATAGAGCTTAAGGGGAAAGTAAAGCTCCGGTTTAGCAAGGTCTTCCACTTTCAGGTAGGCGTTGGACGGCGGGGCAAAGCCAAGGTCAAGAAAGACATGTTCCAACGGCGTGCGACAGTGGCGGCAGTTCATAAGGAAAGCCCCGCAAAATCCGAGCCGATGACCGGATGGCTGCGATCACGTTCCGATAGTTCCGTCATCGCTATGGGCCAGACGATTCCAATCCTTGGATCTGCAATATGCAGTACGCCTTCCGCCTGAGGATGAAACGTTTCGGAATGAAGGTAAAGTAACTCACAGTTTTCTGTCAGCGTTTGGAAGCCGTGAGCAAAGCCTTCGGGGATTAAGAGGCTTCTTTGGTTCTTAGCGGAAAGAATTTCTCCGTGCCAGTGCAGGAATGTGGGAGACCCTTTTCGGATATCCACGGCGACATCGTAAACCTCACCGCAAAGGCAACTAACAATCTTGCCTTCGGAATACGGCGGATATTGGAAATGCAGGCCGCGGACGGTCCCCTTTTTTACGGTATAGGTATGGTTGATCTGTGCGATTGGTTTTCTTAACCCGGCTGCCAGGAATTCTTCGGCGCAAAAGAAGCGACAGAAAAAGCCCCGCGGATCCTCGACGGGCTTCCGCTGCACAACCCAAAGCCCCTCAAGCGGCGTCGGATGGAAGTCGAATCGCTTTTTCTTTTTTATTTCCAGATTTTCCACTTGGCCTTGCCGTCATTCCATATTTTATTGAGATATTCCATATCCCGCAGGGTGTCCATACAAGCCCAGAATCCCCGGTGTTTGTACACCATCAGTTGCCCCTCTTTGGCAATTTGCTCCAAAGGGCCGATCTCAAGATCGCATAAATCATCCGTTGTCAGGAAATCTAAGATCTTACGGTTGAATACGAAAAAGCCTCCATTGATGAGACCATCTCCATTCTGTGGTTTCTCGCTGAAGGTTTCTACACGATCACCGTCAATTTTAAGCTCACCGAAGCGGGCGGCAGAATTGATCCCCGTAACGGTCGCCATTTTCCCGTGCGCTTTGTGGAAGGCCAGCAGTTGGTTGATGTCTATATCGGCGATGCCGTCGCCATAGGTCATCATGAATGTATCGCCGGTGATATATCTCTCCACTTTCTTAAGGCGGGCGCCTTTGAGGGATTTCTCCCCTGTATCGGCAAGAGTGATCTTCCAGCCGGCTTCTTCGTGGGCGTAATGGATGCTGGTTTTTTCAGGTTGCCCCAGTTCAATCGTGACGTCATTGTTCATGAGTTCATAATGGCAGAAATAATTCTTGATCGTTTCGCCTTTATATCCGAGGGCAAGGACAAAGTCTTTGCATCCAAATTGCGAATAATACTTCATGATGTGCCAAAGGATGGGATGTGAACCGATATTAACCATCGGTTTAGGTCGAAACTCTGTTTCCTCGCGAAGGCGCGTCCCCACACCACCGCAAAGGATGACTACTTTCAGGTTTTCAATCATGGGTTGTCTGCCTCTTTGCTATTGTCTTTTTTTCATATTTACGGATTTGCCCCACGCAGAATGGATATATGTCTTCTTTCTGGCTATCTGTGTAGAATTTCTTATACCAATCCGCCGTCATCTGTAAGCATTCGTCGATGGTGAGAGCGCTGCGCCAGTTGAGTTCGGCATGGGCTTTTTCACAATTAAGTTTGAGAAGGCTCGTTTCGTGAAGGGCCTGCGGATCGGACAGGTCATTCCAGGAACCATCGCCCCAGTATTTTATCAGCCTATCTGCCATTTTTGAAACGGTCAAATAACTACTGTCATCTGGTCCGAAGTTCCAGGCACCGGAGTATTTTTGTGGATCTTGCAAAAGAAGTGCACCGAGCTGTAGATAGCCGCTAAGAGGCTCCAGGACGTGCTGCCAGGGCCGGACGGCATGGGGACTGCGGATGCCGATTTTCTGCCCGCAACTGAGGGCGCGGATGCAGTCGGGAACGAGGCGGTCCGCACCCCAGTCGCCGCCGCCGATGACGTTGCCCGCCCTGGCGGAGGCGGCACCGATAGCCCTGTTTTGCGCGGCATTCTGAGAGAAGAACGATTTCAGATAAGCGCTGAAAACGAGTTCCGCACACCCCTTGGAGGCGCTGTAGGGGTCGTGACCGCCCATCGGATCGTTTTCCCGGTAGCCCCAGACCCATTCCTTGTTTTCATAGCATTTGTCGCTAGTGATGTTGACCAGAACTTTGACGCTGGGGGTTTTACGGACTGCCTCAAAGACATTGACCGTACCGCCAACATTCGTATCAAAGGTCAATTTCGGTTCGTCATAGGAGAAGCGGACGATGGGCTGGGCGGCAAGGTGAAAGACAAATTCAGGCTGGTACTCGTGGAAAGCTGCGGACAATTGGTCAATCTCACGAATATTTCCATGTATGTGGGTAATCTTTTTTTTAAGTCTAGTCGCTATGAAGTTGCTGGGATCGCTCGGCGGTTCAAGAGAGAATCCCACAACGTGGGCGCCTAATTCCCTTAACCATATGGAGAGCCAGGAGCCCTTGAAGCCTGTGTGCCCGGTAACTAAAACGGTCTTATTTTGATAACTATTATTAAACATGGATCACTTGGAAACTGCGATATTCCCGATTCGATATTTTAAATACTTTCATGTCGTTCGGCAATGTTCGTTCCAGGCCAATCTTTTATCACTGCCGATTTTCCTGCGATCGCCAAGGGCAACGCGAAAGTTCGCTCGAACTTCCCGCCTTCCAGCCCCGAAAAAAGAGGTCTTACTGCCGCGGTTGGGAATTCTACGCATCGCGCCGGAAGCACTCTCTCGACGACTTGGTGGGTTTGGTTAGGGTCATTCTGCAAAATTCCTTTCGCCCACTCCAGCCGACTGGTGAAACCCCAGCCGGCAAGGTGATACAACCCGCGGCGTTCAGACAGCCAGGGAAGAGGGGCCTGCCCAACCTTGGCCAAAAGTTGCGTCATAATTTCGGCCAAGATGGCCGGCACTTCCGCGTTTATGAGATTCGCTTGTCCGGTCTTCGATTCTGCTTTATCCACTTCCGTATAGGCCACAGCATTAATGACTCTATCAGCGGCCCGAAATCTTCGACAAGCCACCTTAGCGAAGTTGGAACGGTAAAATCAATTTCCGGATAATCTTATGCTAATACTTTTCCCAAGCCTTGTAGGGACCGATGGAACTCCCACCCCAACTGGCCATACTTGCCAAACAGTAAGATCTTCATTAGGCCTGTTTACCCGTTGCTTTGAGCAGGTTCAAAAGATAGGCACCATACCCATTGGCTGCCATGGGTTCAGCCTGAGCGCGCAATTGTTGGGCGTCAATGTAACCCATTTGATAGGCAATTTCTTCCGGGCATGAGATCATCAAACCTTGTCGCTCTTCAACCGTCTGGACAAAACTGGCTGCCTGTAGGAGCGATTCATAGGTTCCAGCATCCAGCCAAGCGACTCCCCGCCCCAGAAAAGACACGCGTAACTTGCCAGCGGTCAAGTAAAACCGATTCAAATCACTAATTTCGATTTCACCCCGATCGGAGGGTTGAAGTCGCCGTGCGTAACTAACGGCCTTATCATCGTAGAAATACATCCCGGGTATCACATAATTCGACCTAGGGGCATTGGGCTTTTCTTCAATCGAGACTGCGCTTCCTTTCGAATCTAACTCAATTACCCCATAACGCTCCGGATCTTTGACCGGATAGGCAAATATTACTGCCCCTTCGGTGAGGGCCACCGCTTGACGCAGGATTTTGGGCAAGCCGGCGCCGTAAAAAATATTGTCTCCCAGGATCAGCGCGCAGGATTGACCGGATATGAATCGCTCCCCTACCAGGAAGGCATCGGCTAAGCCGCGCGGCTCTGCCTGTTCCGCATAGGAGAATTGCAGGCCCCATTGACTGCCATCTGCCAGCAGGCGCTTAAAGAGTGGCAAGTCTTCGGGCGTGCTTATGACGAGGACCTCTCTGATTCCCGCCAGCATTAAAATGGAAAGCGGGTAATAAATCATCGGTTTATTGTAAACGGGGAGAAGCTGCTTGGAAGTCGCTTTTGTCAGGGGATGGAGACGGGTTCCCCTCCCCCCTGCAAGGATGATTCCCTTCATTTTTTTGCCCCTCTTGCCTGATAATTCTTTTGCAGCCAAGCCTGATATTCAGGCCTGCCGGCAATTGTCTTTACCCATTCCGGATTGTTCAGATACCAATGCACGGTTTTTAGGAGGCCGCTATGCAAGTCTTCTTTCGGGTGCCAATCCAATTCTTGCCGAATTTTCTCAATGTTCATCGCATACCGGCGGTCATGTCCCGGCCGATCTGCTACGAAACAGCATAAGTGTTCGTGGGGGGCGTGGCCAGAATCGGGCGCCAGATTATCGAGGATAGCGCAGATCTCCATAACCACCTGGATATTGGGAGGCTGGTTGTTTCCGCCGATATTATATGTTTCCCCTGGGCGGCCTCGTCGAACCACTTGCCAAATCGCCTCGCAGTGATCCTCAACATAAAGCCAGTCCCGCACTTGCATTCCATCTCCATAAATAGGCTGCGGCAGGCCGTTCAACGCGTTAAGAATGGTTAAGGGGATCAATTTCTCTGGAAACTGGTAAGGGCCATAGTTATTCGAGCAATTGGTGATCGTAACCGGCAGGCCGTAGGTATGAAAATAAGAACGGACGAGATGGTCGCTCGAGGCTTTAGAAGCAGCATAAGGAGAATTCGGCGCGTATGGCGTTGCCTCCGTGAAAGCAGCGTCTCCAGGGCTGAGGGAACCGAAAACCTCATCGGTGGACACATGATGAAAACGCGCATGCTCGATTGGAACGGACTTATCCATCAGCCAGGCCTGGCGGGCGGCATCGAGCAAAATAAACGTTCCGACGATATTCGTCTGGACAAACTTACCGGGGGCATGAATAGAGCGGTCGACATGAGATTCCGCGGCAAAATGGACAATCGTGTCGATCTCATGCTCATGCAGCATGCGATCCACTAATTCACGATTACAGATATCCCCTTCGATAAAGCAGTGGCGGTTTGGAGCTGGCAAATTTCGTAGGTTTTCCAGATTAGCGGCATAAGTAAGAGCATCCAAGTTGACAATAAACGCATCCGGTTCGGCGCGTTGAAGATAATGGACGAAATTTGAGCCGATGAAGCCTGCTCCACCTGTGACTAATACTTTTCGCATCTAAACTAATACCGCCAGGGCCTGTCCGTAGACTTCCGCGTCCTCCAGCCGAGCTTCTGACGCGTCTTTCGTAGAAACGATGAACCCATGAGCAGGCCCTCCCCATTCGTTGGACAGCTAAGGGACTTCCTGAAAGTGGATTGAGGGCCTGCCTCTCGCGACCATTTTATCCATTTTTAAGCCCTGAAGCCATTTTTGCCGTGGACATCGATAAATCGGCTTCACCATTGGCCCTAGGAAGGACGATCTCAAGCCAGCCCTTGCTAAACCATGGCCTACGAGGCCTGCGCCAGGACCGACCGCGTCCCAAAATGACAGTTTCCCCGTCCGCATGGCTGGGGGATGAGGAGAAATTCATTTATTTTTTATATTAAGAGGTTGTCTATTGTCTGATAGATAGTTTTAGAGGGTGTATATCCTAATGATTTTAGCTTCTCATTATTCATAAAAAAGGACTTCGCCTGTACTTTTTTATGGAAAACCATTTGCGGTATATTGTTTATCGTGCTCTTCGATTCCATTTTTTCATGAGCGTAAAGTAATAGATCCTTAAAAGTCAGTGCTATTCCGTTACCAATATTGTAGATTTCGTTTAGGTTCCCTTTCTCTAGAACTAACTCTATTGCTTTTACACAATCAGAGACATCAATATAATCCCTAAAAAATAGCCCATTTTCATATAGATTAATGGGCTTGTTTTCCTTCATTTCGTTGATTAGATGCTGTAATGCGTTCTTTTGCGCTGATACTTTTTTATCTTCTTTCCCCAAAACATTAGCTAGTCTAAGAATTCTATATTGTAAATTATAGGTTTCGCAATATGAGATTAGCAATTGCTCAGCGGCTCGTTTTGTAATTGAATAGAATCCCTTTGGATCACAAATATCATCTTCCTTGATACCCTCGCTGATTACATCAAAAAAACATTCTCTTCCATAGACAAACCAAGAACTGATAAAGTTAAAAACGCCACTTGGTTGAACCTTTCTCCAGTTCTCTAAAACGCTCACTAAAGTTGTAAGATTTGTGTCAATATCAAGATGAGGATTTGTGTATACATTATAGTTGTGTACAGTGCTTATAAAATAGAGCACATCTCCAGAGTAGACATTGTAGTCTTCTCTCTCGGTAATTATTAGATTCTGCTTGTTCTTACAGAACTCAGAACCAACAAATCCCTTTCCACCAAAGACGTTTAATTTTCCCATTTTCTTAATACATTCTGATAGTATTCAAATACCGCGTCTCCATAGTGTGGTGGGCAACCAACGAAGAAAACGTTTGAAAGCGCAAGATTTGCGTTCTTAAACATTGATGCGTCATCTAGGTGTTTGTATCCAGGATGTAGCAAAATGTTTCCAGCAAAATAGTTTCTGGTTTGAATTCTATTAGCTTCAAAAAAAGCTTGTAGTCTCTCCTTTAACTTTATTGTTTCAGTAATGATTGGTACACCAAACCAAGAAGGATCGGCTTTTTCTAGACGTGTGGCAATCCTTACGGCGTCAATGTAGAAATAAATTAAGTCTGAGATCACTTTAAAGTTATGACGGCGCAATGAGGCAATATCATCGATCTTCTTTAATTGCTCAAGCCCAATAGCACCTTGAAGATCGAGCGGCTTTAGATTATAGCCCATGTTTGTGAAGAGATACTTATGATCAATTATTCCACTGTATCCTTCGAGCCGCTTGTCAAAACGATTTCCGCAGGTTCCACAAGCGAGTAGATTTGCTGCGCCAACACAACGGCAATCTCTACCCCACCAAGAAACGCTACGAGCAACATTGATCAGTTGCTCATCGTTTGAACACACCATTCCACCCTCACCTGTTGTAATATGGTGAGCTGGGTAGAATGATGTCGTCCAAGAATAGTAATAGTCAGTAATTAACTTACCATCCCACTTCGTTCCAAGGCTATCGCAGTTATCACCAATCAGCAGAATTCCGCGTCGGTCACAAATATCCTTTAGAACATCCATATCTGGCGGATTGCCAAGAACTGGTGATACAAATATTGCTTTAGTTCTTGAGGTAATCCACTTATCAATCTGCGTGACATCAAAATTGAGAGTATTCATCTCAATATCGATAAATCTGGGCTGGAGATTATTTTGCGCAATTGGAGCAATTGTTGTTGGAAATCCGACAGGTGATACAATGATATCATCACCATCTTTCCAACCAAAACACTTCTTTAGAGCTGTGATCATAGTGAGGTTGGCTGATGAACCCGAGTTCACCATGTGACAATGTTTTACATTAAACTTCTTTCCAAAAACCAATTGAAACTTAGCAACATTTTCACCAGAAACCAGCCACTTTCCAGTGAGAAAGGCTTTGACGCCAGCCTTTACTTCATTCTCATCCCAATATGGACCTGAGTAGAACACAGTATCTTTTTCTGAATCGAACTCTTTGCAATTATATGCATACTCTGGAATTCCAACTTTTTTAACAAGTTGGTCAATCAGTGCGTCAATCTCTCTCATAATTACATGCCTTCTTTAATGATAGGATTTTCTTTAGATATTTACCGTAATCAGGTTTTTAGGATTTTTCAGCGTCCCTTTCAAATCGTACGTCTTCTTCATGCTCGTTAGCCTGCCATATCTCCTTATTAAGATATGGCAGGCTTAATATCCACTTATGCCCCCTGTCCAGTTTTTGCGGATTAGCTCACCAAGCCCGGCAAGATCGGCCAGAGGATAACGACCGCCGGATTGTTGCAGAGGAGCGTCTGCTCCCACTCCGGCGAATAATATTCCGTGGTTTTGTACAGAACATCATCCCAATCACTGAGGACATAGAAGCCCTGAGCAAACCGTGGTGGTATCCAGAGCATTATTTTGTTGTCGGCAGATAGGATTTCGCCTGTCTAGCGGCCAAAAGCGGACGAACTCCGGCGCAAATCTATCGCCACATCGAATACTTCCCCGCTCACCGCTCTAACGAGCTTCCCTTGCGGCTGGCGGACCTGATAGTGCAGGCCGCGAAGAATGATTATTTGTGACCCTGAATGGTTGTCCTGCACAAAATGAGCTGGAATTCCCGCCGCGGCCATTTGATCGGCGCGATAAGTCTCCATGAAGAATCCTTGTGCGTCACCGAACACGCATGGTTCGACCCGAATAACCTCTGGGATTGAAGTGGGGAAGAAATTCATGTCAGCTTACCTCACAGGCACGGCCTTCCTCGGCCTTCCTCTCGGCATCGCACCAAGCCTTCGCCCCACGATCTCTTCAAGCTTCCGCACGAACTCCGCATCCCCCGCCGGCCGCCCCGTCTTCAGGCGTTCGCGGGTCCTCTTGACGATCTCCCCGTCACCGCCGGCGGCGAGATAGGAACGCCAACCGGGGATGGCCCGGTACATCGGGACGCCCGCCATCCTGTTCAACGCCCGCCCCGTATCGCTCCCGACGATAAGCACCGGGTCCGGCTCCCCTATCACGTGGCATCGGGCGCTCGACCAGGGATAGTCCTCGGCCCGCTCGACCAACCCGGCCCGCACCGGGTTCGTCTCGATAAAGCGGACCTCTTCGAAGACGCTCGGATCGTCGAGGGGGCAGGATAGGAACCTCCCCCTCCAGAGTCGGCCGCTCGAGCCCTTTTTCTTATGAAAGTATTGGGTGTACTTCATGTGGAGGGTGTTGAACGTCCGGGAGAGCCCGTGGCCCGTCCTCGGGACGCATACGTAGTGGCCGTGATTCGACATCAGGCAATAGGCCCAGATGTCGAGGCCGTAGCGCTCGGCGCATTCCCGGAGCCAGCCGAGGTAGCGGCGGTAGTCCGCATTTTCGTCGAAGACCGTCTGCTCGCGGTTCCCTCGCTGGCTGACCGCATGCGGGTAGCTGAGCAGGACGGCGCGGGCTAAACGGGCCATGGGGAATCAGTAAGAACTAAGAAAGAAGGGGGACATGTCCCCTACCCGGACAGGCTACCGCCGATGGGCGCCGAGGGGCGCCTGGGCGGCGCGGACACATCTATTCAACATTCGCAACGACTCGATAAGTTCGCAGCAATCAACGAATGGAAGCTATAATCGGCGCGATCGGGGAAAATGGGGGCCACCTCACTAATCATTTTATTATTTTAGAATAATCCGTTCTTAAAAATTCATCAACTTTATTTATATACGTTTTTTCCCAAAGAGATTTAGCGTTACTACTTAATTCATCTATTTCATTGCTAGTTACAGTTAAGATGAGATTCTTAAGTTCATCACTAGATTCTTCTATTATTAAACCCGTTTTATTCATTAATATTTTGGCAGATAAAATGGTTCCTGAATTTGAGATTATTGGTTTTCCAAGAAGCATTGCTTCGTAATATTTATTTGGAGCAGCAAAAATATGATTTTTGTTAGTTGTACAATACATTGCATAAATTAGATCAGAGTTATACATTATATTTAAACCTTCTTTGTATGATACTTTACCGTAATATTTTACATTCGGGAGCTTCGAAAGCTCTAAGCATTTATTTTCTAATTCTTTGTCACCATAGCCAGCGATGTTCAAATTGATATATTCTTCTTCAGCAATTTGAATTAGCTCATCAAGAAATCTCTCTTTGTAAAATCCACCGACATAAGAAATTGTTTTTTTACAATTGTAAAATAAATATTTTTCTTCTTTATACAGAAAATCTAATGTTTTAAACGAAGGAATATTTTGTAGAACCCTTACTTCCTTTTTAAATTTATAAGGTATTTGATTTATTCTCTCTTCTTCACATATTATAATCTCATCAGAATATCTTATGCTTATT
>JBGOYY010000009.1:0-67854 GCA_041479905.1 Candidatus Aminicenantia bacterium | reverse complement strand
TTTCCGGCCGTCCGTTTCGTGTGGATCGCCTCCACCACGACGATGGCGTCGTCGATGACGAGGCCGATAGCCGCGGCGATGCCCCCCAGGGTCATGAGGTTGAAGCTCAGGCCGGCGATTTTCATGGCGAGGAGCGTGACGAGCACCGTGACGGGGATGACCAGTGTTGCGACCAGCGTCGTCCCCCAGTTCTTCAAGAAGAAGTACAGGATGACCACCGACAGGATCAGGCCGAAGAGGATGGCCTCCCAAACGCTCGCGACCGAGGCACGGACGATCTCGGATTGATCGTAGAAAAAAGCGAGCTTCATGTCCGGGGGCAGTTCCCGTTTCAGATCGGCCAGCTGTTTTTTGAGGGCCTTGGCGATGTCGAGCGTGCTTCCGTCGGGCTGGCTGCGGACGTTGAGCAGGACCGCGTTCTCGCCGTCGGCGGTGACGACGTTGAAGACGGGCTCGGGTCCCCGTTCGACCCGGGCGAAATCGCGGACAAGGACCGGATGCCCGCCGGCGACCGTCACCGTGAAATTCTCGATGTCCCGGATCGAGTGCAGACGCCCGTCGACCACGGTCAGATAGAGGGTGTGGTTCTCCTCATGCATGCCGGCCGAGGCCACGAAATTGTTATCGGCGAGGGCCGTCGTGACCTGGGCCAGCGTGAGCCCGGCCGCGCCGAGCCGGAGCGGGTCGACCACGATGTGGAATTCCGGCGTCCGGCCGCCGACGAGGTCGACGCGGGCGACCCCTGGGATACGCAGGAAGCGGAGCTTGAGATTGTAGCGCGCCGTCTCCCAAAGCTCGGTGATGCCGCGCGTGTTGCTGGTCAGGCTGACGCCGAGGATGGGGAAGGCCGAAAACGTCAGTCGGAAAACCGAGGTCTCGACCGTCGCGGGAAGGGCGGCCCGGATCTGGGACAGCCGGCTGAGGACATAGAGCTCTGATTGGATCATGTCCGCGTTCCAGGTGAAGAAGACGCTGATCTCGGCCGCGCCGCGGCCCGTCGTCGACCGGATGGTGACGACGCCGCGGATGTCCTTCATGGCCTCCTCGATGGGCCGGGTGATGGCCGCCATCATCTCGTCGGCGGGCATGACGCCGTTGTCCACGAGGACCACGACACGGGGAAAGTCCGTTTGGGGGAAGACCGAAGAGGAGATGGTCAGGGCCGAGAAGGCGCCGGCCACGCAAAGGGCGGCGCAAATGAACACGATCGAGATCGAGTTCCGGGTGGTGAACTGTCCCAAGCCTGAGTGATCGCGCATGCGTTCAATCGATGATATGGATTTTCGTTCCGTCAGGGACGGCATAGGCGTCTTCCGTGACAATGGCCAGGCCTTCTTTCAACCCTTCCCCTTCCACTTCGACGAGGCCGGATTCTCGGAGGCCGGACTTGACCCGTCTCCGGACGGCCTTCCCGCCCTCCGCCAGCACGATCGAGCCGGCGTCTCCGCCCACCGAGTCGGCGACGAGACTCGCTTCCGGGACGGCCAGGACGTCGCGCCGTTCTTCGGCGACGATCCGGATGCTCAGGAACCGGCCCGGCTGGAGTCCCGCGCCCGCCGGGATGGAGGCGCGGACGAGGACGGTGTCGGTCCTGGGGTCGATGTCCTTGCCGACGACGGCGAGCTTCCCGACGGCCGTGCTCTCAGCGCCGAAATCGACCGGCTGGCCGGGCTTGAGCAGGCCGGCTTCGCGGCTGGGGACCTGGGCCGTCACGACCAGGCGATCGAGAGCGATGACCTCGGCCAGGACCGTGTTCGGCTCGACGGATTGGCCGAGCCGGGCGTTGATCCTGACCACTGTGCCGGTGAGCGGCGCTTTGATCTCGAGGAGGGACAATTCCGTCCGGGCTGCGGCCAGGTCGTTCCGGGCGGTTGCGAGCTCGAGTTCGGCTTCCAGGAAGGCCTTCTCGGAGGTCCCGTCGGCCGCGAGGAGCTTCTTCTGGCGTTCATAGGTCTGCTCGGCGAAGGCCGATGCTTTTTCGGCCTTGGCCACGGCGACCTCGGCCAGCCGCGTGTCGAGGCGGAAGAGGACAGCCCCGCGCTCGACGCTGCGGCCCTCCATGCACCGGATCTCGGCGAGGATGCCGCCCACGGGGGCCGAAAGATAGGCTCCGGCCGCCGCTTTCCCTTCGCCGGGGGGTTCCGGCTCCACGGTCCCGTAGGCCGTGACATAGCGGTGGAGCGTCGCCCGGACGACCTTGCCGACATGGACGGCGACGTCGGTGACGACTCCCTCTTCCTCCCCGGCGGACTTCCGCCCGAGCCCCTTGGTGAGAACGAGGACGGCGGCCGCGGCGACCGCCAGAATGATCAACCCGGTCACCACCTGGCGTTTAGTCATCCTTGCGCTCCTTTGCGGGCCCGGAATCCTCCCGTGCCTTGGTGTAGATCCAATCCCGGACGTCGAGCGGGCTCTGGGCCGCGTTCTCCAGCCGCCCGACCGCCTCCTGGGCCTGGACGAGCGCTGCCAACCGGGCCTCTGCGCCGGCGTTGAGCTCGATCTGGACGCCGAGCAGCTCGAGCTTCGAGATCTCCCCGACCTCGCGCCTGGTCTTGGCGGCGGCCTCCTGCCTGGCCAGGTTGACCAGGAGGTCGTCGGCAGCCTGGGATTTCAGGAGGGCCGAGCGGCAATCCTCGACGGCGGCGTCGAGCTCTCCGATGACTTGGGACTGGAGGGCCAGGAAACGGGCGGCGCTTTCCGTGCGCCGGGCCTCGGCCTCGGCGATCGGGCCGCGATTGCGGCTGAGGATGGGCAGGTCGATGGCCAGTCCGATCGTCCACTTGCTGTCGGTCTGGTCGAGCTGGTAGCTGGGTCCGAGGCGGATATCGGGATATTGCTTGGCGATCTCGAGCTGGAGGGCGGACTGGCTGGCGGCGTACTCGGAGAGCGCGGCCAGGATATCCGACCGGTTGACCACGGCGTGGCGGCGGACCTCGCCCGCCGGGATGCCGGGTTCGGGCCGGCGGAAGCAGTCGAAGGAGAAGGCGATCCCGTCAAGGGCCCGGCGCGGCAGGCCGAGGGCCGCGGCCAAGCGGGCCATGGCCTCCTCTTTGGCCCGGGCGGCCTCGATGGCGGCCAGACGGCTGCCGTCGAGAGCCAGCCGCGCCTGGGTCAGGTCGTACACGGAGACCTCTCCGGCCTCTTTCTGGAGTTCGAGGAGCCGGACGATTTCCGCCTGGAGCTTCCGGGCTTCGGCCAGGAGAGCCTCTCTCTCGCCGGCCGCGTACGCTTCGAGCAGGGCGCCGCGCAGGCGGCTGCGCACTTCCCAGGCCGCGGACAGGATGTTCCAGCGCGCCGCTTCGGATAGGGACCTGGCCTCGGCGATCCGGTAACCGCGCTTGCCGGCCGTTTCGATGGCGATCTCGAGTGAGACCTCGGGGATCCAGGGCGTGACCTCGCTCCTCGGCGACGTGGCGTTGTATCCCACGAGCGGATTCAAGGACGGATTGGGCCGTTCGCCCGCGGTGATCCGGCCGCCCCGGGCTACCCCCCATTGGGCCCGGGCGACGTCCATGTCGGGATGATAGTAGAACGCGGCCAGGGTCAGCGATTTGAGGTCCCAGGCGGCCGGGGGCCAGTCCTTGGCGTCCTGATTTCGGAGCAAAAAGTCTCTGAGCTCCGGGGCGTCGAGCCGCCGGGCTTCGAAATCCTCCATGGCCTTCACCGGCGCGATCGGCTTGGGATGGAAGCGGACGCAGGCGGCCGCGGCCGCCAAGACAACGGCCAGGCCGACGACCTTGAGACCAGGACCCATTTTCATGACAAGAGGATTATTATCTCCATATGGGCCATTTTTTCAACCGGAATGATTTTTTAGGCCGGCTATGTCCGTTGACATCTCTTTTTTCACGGCCTTATAATAGCCTCAAAGGTCGTGCTGAGGTTGAAAAAGCCTTTCGTCATCCCGCTCGCCCGGCTAAAGTCTTTGGGCAATGGGGAGATCTTTCTCCCTGGATAAAGGTCGCATTACCCTGAAGAAGGAGGACCGAATGGACGCCATGTTCCCTTTCCGCCGCCTGACGCGGATCTTCATCCTGGCCGGTCTCGTTCTCGGGGCCGTCTCTTCGCTCGGATCGGCCGTCGTTTATGATTTCGTCCAAAAGGCCCCGGAGGCCCGCTGGGCCCGCGTCCTCACGGCGCCGGGCGAGCTGCCCTGGAACGGCTCGGATGGCGACAGCCGGGGTTTCGTCCGTCATCTGACGAATGTCGCCTTGGAAAGCGGGAAGAGTTTCGCCCTCGTTCTTGAAACACACCCCGAATGGAAAAAGGCCGGAATGATCTTCGGGACTTATTCCAACGTCCAGATCCCCGCCAACGCCAAGTTCACGGCGTTGGTCGGATTCCTGAAAGGCGCGACGGCCACCGACGGCGCGACCTTCGAGGTCCACGTCGTCGACCAGACGACGGGGGCCGTCCGGCTCATCGCCGCCAAGAACGCCCGTTACGACGGCGTCCTCGACGAACTCGCGGCCGACCTCGGCCCGTACGCGGGCAAGACGGTCACGTTCCGGCTCCAGGTCGCGGCCGGTGAGACGGCAACTCAGGACTGGGCCGTCTGGGCCTCGGCCGCCGTCACCCAGGATCTGGCCGTGAGCCGGCTGTCGACGCCGGCCATGGGAGCGACGGCGGCCGCCAAGACCGCGACCATGGCTCTGCCCCAGGGGGGAATGACGGTGAAACCCAAACTGGAGCTGGCGGCCTTCAACAAGGTCAACATGAGGCCGATCACCCTGACGCCCGCCGGATCCGCGCCGCCCAAACACGCCATCGAAGACGTCGGACCCCTCGCCATCGAAGAGCCCCTGACCCTGCTTAATAGGGTCTATAAGGACAATGCCAAGCCGAACACCTATTATTTTCTGCCGCGTGAGATCAACCTCATCCGGGAGAATGCGACCGGGGACTACCGCGTGAGCGCGGTCTGGACGCAAGACCAGAAGATCCGGACGACGCTGACGCTCCAGGCCAACATCGACCCGAGCGATGTCAAGGTCATGGAGGAAGCGCTCAAAGCGGCCAAAGGGACGTCGGCCGTCCTCAAATCCATGCCCTACGACGAGGCCAACATCATCGACATGAAAGGTTGGGAGGACTGGCAGATCGAGAATATCCGTATCCCGACGTTCGGCTCTCTCGAGACCGAACTCCCGATCAGCATAGGCATGACTCCGGAGACGCTGGCCCAGCTCAAGCCCCTTCTCGAGAAGGAGGGTCTGACCGCGGGCATGCGCATCAAGACCGGGGAGGTCGAACGCGAGATCCCCATCAAGGTCGGGCTGAAGTATTTCACCGGCCGGTGGTATTCGCCCCTCGAGGAACTCGGCTTCTCCTACGACGAGCGGACCTCGCTCCTGACCCTCCATAACGTCCGCAACCTCTCCGATTTCCCCCTGAAGATCGCCAACGTCAGCCTGCGCTTCCGGCTCCCAAATAAGGAAGAGGTCTACAAGAGCCTCGCCTGCCAACCGGATGTCGTCATCCCGCCGGGCGAATCTCGGGACGTCCAAGCCCGGCTTGTCCTCCGCGACCAGCTTCTGGCCGAGTACCGCAAGTTGTACCCGACGGCGCCCCCGCCCCCCAAGAAGAAGAACCCGCTCCTCGAGACCGCCATGGGGCTCCTCAAGAACGAGCTCGACAAGAAGCTCGACAAGGACAAAGAGGCCGCCAAGCCGGCGGGAAAAAGCGTTCCGGCCGACCCGAAGATGGACACCTTCTTCAAGACCTACGCCCGGAGTTTCTGGATGGAAGCCGCCCCCGACTTCGACTGCCAGGCATGCCTGGACAAGATCTGGGGGACGATCGAGGTCGTCTCCTACATCGAACGGATGAGGAAGGTCAACGTCGAAGCCCTGGCCAACGTCTTCGACCCGGCGGCCTACGAAACGCCCCTCGAGGTCGAGAAGCTCCACGTCGAGATCCGTTCCCCCTATCTCAGCGCCCAGGCCAAGGAGGGCCTGATGGCCGCCGTCGACCTCGACAAGAACAAGCTCAAGGACCTCGTCGTGGTCTACCTGCCGCTCGCGACCCAGGAGCAACTGACGTTCGAATTTAAGATCAAGGCTGTTCTCAAGACGGGCGAATCCGCCGAGTCGGCCGATTGGGAAAAGGTCGTGGATTCCCTGGACCTCACCTTGGGGACTTTCCACGTCAAGAAGATCTTCCAGAAATGACCATGGATGACGGGAGGAACATCATGAACCGAATCCTGAAGTTAGGCTTGGGCCTGTGCCTTATGGCGGCCGTGCTGCCTCTGGCCCTGCGGGCCGAGGTCCTGCTCGACGTCGAGCCGATCCAGGTCAAGAACGCCCTGCTCTTCCGGGACCACGCCGACCCCCACGGCTATCATTACATGCCGCTCGAACCGCGTATCGCCGCTTGGCCCGACGGGGTCCCGAAATTCAGCTTCATCCAATACGTCCGCTCCGGCAAGGACATCACCGGCGGCATCCTCCATTTCCTGTGCACATTCGGGCTGACCGCGGAAGAGCTGAACGCGGCCCGCAGGGAGCTCACCAAGGTGGACAAGGACGGCAAGATCCTCGGTCCGGTGATGTTCACCAAGGGCGATTTCCACATCATCTCGGCCTCGGCGGGCGAGGGCGGCGTCTTCGCCCGGAAGGTTTGCGGCACGGGCAAGGCCCCGCTCCTGACCGGTTCGGAGGCGGCCGTGTCCATCGCCCTGACCGAAGAGGGCTCGACCCTGCTCCTGAACTCCTTCAAGCAGCCGACGTCGGATGTCTCTGTCCAATTCGTCCTGACCTACCAGGGCCTGACCCCCGCCTACCAGGCGAAGCTGACCGTCGATTGGGAAAAGGTCTATAACCATAAGGAATTCAAGATGGACGCCGGCAACGTCTTCGTCAGCGTCCAGATCCAGAAGATCTATGCCGAGCTCAAGGAGCAGGGGGCCATCAAACTCGATGTCATCGGCGAGGATACCAAGATGGACGAGCTCTTAGAGACGGCCTACAACACCATCGCCAAGATGATGTTCGACGCCAAGCCCGTCAAGCCCGAGGACATCGGGAAATCCCAGGCGTCGACGGGCGGCAACTGGTTCGGCAAGCTCTTTGGCCAGGCCCACATGGGCTATTACCAGAAGACCGTCAAGATGACCGGGAAGTACACGGTCGACCTGACCCGGAGGAAGCGGGATAGCCGGGAGATCCCCCTCACCGGGAATATCGGGCATTTCTACAAGGAGCACGGGCAGAACCCGGCTCTCTTCACCGTCGTCGACCTCGACGATCCGACCTTCGAGGAGCGGACGGTCAGCGTCATCCTCGACGGCGAGGACCTGGAGACCTTCAAGCAGTTCATCAACTTCGCCGGGATCACCTTCAAGAAGGAATACCAGGACGCGGACATGAAGTCCATCACCGAGGACCTCGTCTTCGACAAAGCCAAGTTCGGACAGAACGGCAACACACTGTCCCTGAAGTACCGGCGGAAAGGCGACGCCACGGACAAGTGGCTCGAATACCAGTACAAGCCCCTGTGGAGCTACATCGGCGGGCTCGAGGTCAACGGCGATTGGATCACGACGTCGCAGCCGGTGATCACGCTGGCCCCGCCCCACAAGTACCGCTACATCGAGGTCTTGGCGGACGAAGAGAACATGACGACGAAGGGCGTCATCCGGATCGCGGTCCAGTTCCGCCACAAGAACTTCGGCCGGGAGCTCCAGAAGGAGGTTGTCCTGAGGAAGGGCGAACCGCTCAACATCAACTACGTCTATTTTCACGAGCCGAACAACCTCGAATACGAGTACAACATCACCTGGCTTTTCAAGGACAATACCAAGTCCTCCTCGGGTTGGCAGAGCGCCACAGACCCCTTTATCTACGCCTACTACGAGAAATAGGGCATGCGACGGACTGCGGCCGCCATCGGGGCTCTGGCCTTCCTGGGAGCGGCGGTCTCCGGCCTTTTCGCCGACCCCTTGCTCTCGAAGCCCGAGACGGTCGGCGGCCGCATCCTCATCTTCCCCGACCACAAGGCGCCGAACGTCTACTATTACGTCCCGGCCGGCCTGGCCCTGGTCCGATCGTTCGACAAGCCCCAATTCTTCTTTTACAAGTATGTCTACGTCAAAGCCGACGCGCCCGAAGGCCCCCAAACGATCGCCGGCGGTGTCCTGGCCCTCGCCGTCGAGTTCGCGGACGAGACGGAGACGCTCCGAAAGGCGAAAGGCCCCGCCTACGAATACCGGCCTGTCCCCATCGACAAGCTGACCTGTGTCCTGAACTACAGTCGCCTGGAACCGGGGGATCCCGAGGAGAAGAAAGAGGAACTGGCCAAAAAGGAGCTCCTCTGGGCGAGGAAGAGCTTCACCTTGCCGCTCGGCCGCGACTCGGCGAGCTACCTCTGGAAGATCTTCGAGGACGGAAAAGCGACGGGCCTATCCGTCGAATGCGAGTTCACCTTCGGCGGCTTCGAGATCGACGACGAAGGCAAGCTCAAGGAGGGCGAGCGGGACCACCGGCTGTCCTTCGCCGTGCCCGTCTCCATGGCCAACGACCCGGGCCTCTTCAAGCTGGTCAACCTGGCCGACAAGGTCTCCTTCAACTACCGGAGGATGAGCATCCTCTGTTTCGACTTCGTCAACGGGGCGAACAAGGATGTCGTGAAGATCACCGCCGAGGTCGAGATCCTGACGGCCAAGAAGCAGCGCGATTTCCGGACGGTCGCGTTCATGGCCGGGTCCGAGCCGCAAGTGGACCTCGAGTTCGACATCCCCGAGGCCAAAGGCGGAACGTACAAATATCGCTTGACCAGGGTTTTCGCCGACGGCCGTTCGGAGAAAGGTTCATGGAAGGAGGGCGGGGAGACGTTCCTCGACCTCTCCACATACGACATCGCCGTCAAGGACGGCCGAACGTGAATTCCCTGAGAGGGAGGACGGCATGAGATCGAAAAGAGCGCTCCTCGCGGTCGTTTTCGTGTTCGCGGCGGGACTCTTCCTGGCCGCCGAGGTGGCCTTGGACGAGGTCGTCCAGGCCGGACGCTTCGTGCTTTACCGGGACCACGCCGACGCGCACAAGTATTACTATGTGCCGGACGCACCGCGCCTCGCGACGAAGCGGGACGGGACGCCGGAGTTCACCTTCATCAAATACACCAAGACCGACGGCGCGACCAAGGGCGGGATCGTCCACTTCCTGGTGACTTGGGGCATGACCGAGGGCGAGTTGAGCTCGGCCGAATCGGCCCTTCGTCTGAAGGACCCGGAGGCCAAGATCGCCGGTCCTGTGCCGTTCAAGGAGGGGACGTTCAAGGTCGTCTCGGCGACGGCGGGCGAGGGCGGGATCTTCAGCCGCAGGATCGTCGGCGAGGGCAAGGCGCCCATCATGCCCGGCCAGAAGGCGGCCGTTTCGATCGCCCTGACCGAGGAGGGGGCCTCGCTTCTCTGGGAGTCGTTCAAGAACCCGACCTCGGACATCTCGGTCATGTTCGACCTGAAATTCACCGGCGTTTCGCCGGCCTTCCAGGCCAAGCTCAAGGTCAACTGGGACAAAGTCTACACCCAGCACGACATCAAGCTCCATGCCGAAGGTCAGATCAAGGTCGTCAAGATCGAAGCCGATGTCAGGGCTATCTTAGAAGAACTGCGCCAGAAAGGCGCGATCGAGCTCGAGATCGTGGGCGAGAACGAGAATATGCAGAAGATGCTCGACACGGTCTACGCTCATCTCCTCTCGCTCATGTGCGAGAAGGTGCCCATGGGCCCCGGGGAAGCGCCAAGCCCACCGGCCAAAAAGCGGCCTGTCCCGGCGGTCGTCGCGGACCTGCCGGGAGCTCATCCGGCCTGGTCGATGAGCGTCCTGGCGGACGTCATCCGCACCGCGGACGAGTGTCTCCGCGGCGGTCCCTGGGCCGACCAGGACCAGGTCCAGACGCAGCGGGCCGTCGGCTCTCCCTGCGATGCCCAAGCACGGCAGAGCGCCGAATCGTTCGTCAGCAGGGCGGTGGAGCTCCGCCGCGCGCGCAAGTACGTCGAAGCGGCCGACATGTATCAAAAAGCGTATGAGTCCTGCCCAGATCCCGGTTATCTCTACGAGATGGCCGATATCCTGGCTTTTGGCGCTTTCGAACATGGGCGGGCCAAGTCCGCCTTTGAGGAATTCGTGCAAAAGACGGAGGGCCTGACCGAGTACGCGGACCGCCGGGCGACGGCTCAAACCTACCTGAATGATTATTCCGAGTACGCTCGCCACCTAGACTTGAGCAATAGCCTATTCGACGCGGGGGAATACGTCCAAGCCTATGAAGAATTCCGCTGGCTCTACGGCCACATCCCCTTGCCCGTGTTCCTCTTCAACTTGGGGGTCTGTCAGAAGGCCATCGGAGACGAGACAGGCGGCCGTGAGGACTACCAAAAAGCGCTCGAGTATTTCGAAGCGGCGATCCGTCTGGCCACGACCAGCCAGAACCCCGAGCGGTTCCAGGGCGACGTGGAGGCCTCCCAAGCGTGTATTGACGCGCTCCGGCCCTTGCTCGGAGAAGCGGCCGCGGCCCGGCCGCAGACCGAGCAAGCCCAGGTCTCTGCGGAAGAGGCCCGGCGGCAGCGGCGTCAGGAATCCCAGCAGGCTGCCCAACAGACCCAGACGGGGCAGGCCCAGGCCGCAATAGGCGGCCAACAAGCGGCGGCCGCTGGCGCGCAAACCACCGGCGCCAATCCGCCCGGGACGGCGGCTACGGGGGCCAAGCCGCCGTCGGGCCAGACCCAGGGCGCCAACGTCGCGGGCGGGCAGAGCCAACAGGGCCTTTCGGGCGGACAGGGGACCAAACCTCCCTCGGGCCAGACGCCGCCGGCGAAGACCACACCCCAGGCCCCGGGGGCCAAGCCCGGGGCCAAACCCGGGGCCAAGCCCGATGCCGCCATCAAGCCCATCGTCAGTGTCCAGGTCGGCTATTCCTTTAAGCGGGTCAAGATGTCGGGCAACTACGAAGTGGACATGCGCAAGCGCCTCCGCGAGGACCGCGACATCGTCATGAGCGGCAACATCGGCGGCATCTACCAGAAATACGGCGAGGACAAGCGTTTCTTCACCGTGGTCAGCCTGGACGACCCGACCTTCCAGGAGCGTTCGGTCGAGGTCATCCTCGACGGCCAGGACGCCTCGGACTTCAAGAACTACATCAACAGCGTTTCGGTCCTCTTCCGCAAGCAGAGGTTCTCCGGCGCGCCGATGATGGGCGAAGTAAAATTCGTCGACCAACAGTTCGCTCAGAGCGGCAACTGCCTGTCCTTCAAGTACGGGCGGTTGAACGAAGCGTCGACGGAGTGGCTCGACTACGAATACAAGCCGAAGTGGAGCTTCTACGGCGGCGTCGAGTGGGAAGGCGATTGGACGAAGACCTCCGATTCGGTCCTGACGCTCTCGCCGCCGGTCCGGCGCCGGACGCTCGAGATCTCGGTCGACGAGGATAACATCCTCAAGAATAGCGTCAAGGCGCTGGCCCTGCAGATCAAACATCGGATCTACGGCAAAGACATTCTGAAAGAAGTCATCATCAACTACGACAAGGGAGATCCCCTGCAGGCCGCCTACACGTACCTGCACGAAGATGGAAATCTCGGATACAGCTACAAAGTCGTTTGGCTGCTCCTCGACGGGCGGGAGGTCCACACGGACTGGATGACCAAGGAGAGCCCGTTCATCTACGCCGTCTATACGAAGAAATAGCCGCGAAAGGAGGCTGGAAAGAAAATGAAGAAAAAACTGTTCGCGACCGCCGTCGGGATGTTGTTTGTTGCCTCGTTCCTGGCCGCGGAGATCGAGCTCGACAAGGCGCCGCTCCAGATCGGCAACGCCCTTCTCTTCAAGGACCAGGCCGAGGCGGGGGCCTATTACTACATGCCGAACCAGCCCCGCCTGGCCTTCTGGCCGGACGGCACGCCCAAGTTGACCTTCCTCAAATACACCAAGGCCGGCAAAGAGGAGGCCAAGGGCGGCATCCTCCATTTCTTCGTCAAGTACGGTCTCGACGAACAGGAGCTGGCCAAGGTCCGCCAGGAGCTGACCAAGCAGGAGCCCGGCGCCAAGCTCAAGGGCCCCATCGTTTTTAAAAAAGGGACGTTCATGGTCATTTCGGCCGCGGCCGGCGAGGGCGGAGTTTTCACCCGGAAGATCATCGGCGAGGGCAAGGCCCCTCTGATCACCGGCTCCGAGGTCTCGGTCTCGATCGCCGTGACCCCGGAAGGCGCGGCCTTCCTCGAGGAGGCGCTTCGCCAGCCGACCTACCCGGTCAGCGTCCGCTTCGATATGACCTACGAGGGCCTGACGCCGAAGTACCAGGCCAACGCGACCATCTCTTGGTCGAAAGTACGCACGTATTTCGAGCAGTACAAGAAGTGGAAGATCTATAAAAAGAAAACCTTCATGTTCTGGAGTTGGTACGTTCAGAAGGGAACGGGCGAAGAGCTGCGGATCTCCGACGACCTCAAATCCGTCGGGGCCGTCAAGATCGACGTGACCGGCGAAGATCAGAACATGGAAGCCATCCTCCAGACCGTCGTCGACTCGGTCATGCGGGAGATGTTCGACATGAAAATGGAGCTCCCCGGCGAGAACCAGGAAGGGGAGCAGGGCGGCGGCCAGGAGGGCGGCGAGGCCCCGAAGCAGCCGGACAAGCCCTACGGTGTCAGCACGACGATGAAGAGTGTCACCCGCTCGGACACATGGACGGTCAACTTGACGAAAAGGCTCCGCCAGGAACGCGAGACGGGCCCGATGGACGCCAGCATCGGCGATACGCTGCGCAAATTCAAGAACAACAAGAAGGTCTACGACATCATCAACCTCGACGACCCGGACCTCCAGGACCGGCAGGTCTTCGCCATCCTCGACGGCGAGGATTTCGACACCTTCAAGAAGTACATCAACTTCGTCACGGTGAGCTTCAAGAAGACGCACCCGTCGGGCGAACCGACGACACGCGACATCATTTTCAACGCCCAGTCCTTCGCCGAACGGGGCAACATGCTGCCTTTTGTCTACCCCCGGCTCGGCGAGGGAGCGAGTTGGCTCGGCTACGAGTTCAAGACGACCTGGAGCTTCATGGGCGGCATTAAGGTTGACGGGACCTGGACCCGGAGCGAGGAGGCCGCGATCAACCTCTTCCCGCCGCACCGCTACCGCCAGGTTGACGTCATCGCCGACGAGGAGAACGTCAAGGCCTTCAACATCAAGCTGATCACGGTCGCCTTCAAGAACAAGGTCTTCGACCGGGAAAAGACGGGCGAGACCAAGATCCTGCCCTCGGAGACGCTCCTGACCAAGTACGAGTACCTGCACAAAGAGAACGACATGAGCTTCCAGTACGAGGTCACCTGGCTCCTCGGCGACGGCCGGCGGGCGAGCTCCGGCTGGCAGACGACGACCGACCCGTTCGTCTACGCGCTCTACAAGGAAAAATAGGGACAGCGGGCCTTCGGTTATTTCGTTTTGGGCGGAACGAAGCTCATAGCCCGTTCGGCCATGGCCGTGATCGTCAGGGACGGGTTTACACCCAGGTTCGCGGGGATCGCCGAGGCGTCGGTCACGTACATGTTGTCGTAGCCGAACACCCGGTGGCGCTGGTCGATCACCCCGTGGCCCTTGTCCTTTCCGATGATGCAGCCGCCGAGGATGTGGGCCGTCATGGGGATGTTGAACAACGCCTCCGTGATCGCGTTTTGCGGGATGGCGTCCATTCTCTTGGCCATGCCGCGAACGGCCCGGTTGGCTTCCGGGATATAGGTCGGGATCCTCTTGCCGCCGTTCTTCGAGACGAGCCCCTTACAGAAGAACGCCCACCAGCGGCGCTTTCTCGATACCGTGAGGTAATTATCGAGCGTCTGCATGACGAGCAGGATGACAGTGTTGCGCCCCCAATTGATGGGGATGCGGAGCCTCAAGAATTGCAGGGGATGGCGGGCGATGTTTCCGAAGAATTTCAGGGGGCGGGGGATCTTCCCGCCGCCGTCCGTCATCAGCCCGGCGAAAGCCGCCATCACGTCAGAACCCTTGGGGTAGCGAACCAATTCGACGTGCGTCGTGTCGTTGACGAAGACGCTCGACGTGATCGATACGCCCAGGGAGTGCTGTTGGTTCTTCCTCGAGGTCACACCGGCCAGCACCTCGCTGTTCGTCCGGACGACATCTCCCAGCTTATCGGATAGATCGGGCAGGGAGCCCTTTTCCCGGCACCGCATCAGGAGCTCCAGGGTCCCGATGACGCCCGCGGCGAAAACGATCCCCCCGGCCCTCGTCACGAGCTTCCTCTTGAAAATGCGGTCCGTGGTTTTCAGGGCCATGACGACATACTCGCCGTTCCCGTCCCGCCTGACGTTGACGACCTTGTGTTCCGGGACGACCTCGGCGCCGAGCCCCTCGGCCAGATAGAGGTAGTTCCGGTCCAGGGAGTTCTTGCCGCCGTCGCGGCAGCCGACCATGCAGTGTCCCGTCATCGTGCAGCCGGTCCTGTCGGGCCCCTTCCCGCCGAAATAAGGATCGGGAACGGTGACACCCGGCTTTCCGAAGAACACCCCGACATCAGTCGCTTTGAAATGCTCTTCCCGGCCGATCTCCCGGGCATAATCCTTCAGCATGTGGTCCGTCGGCCAGAATTTCGGGTTGGTTACGACCCCCAGCATTCGTTTAGCCGTTTCGTAATGGGGCGCGAGCTCCGCTTTCCAATCGGACGCCAGACCCTTCCACTGGGGGTCGTCGAAGAAGACGTCGGGCGGGACGAACAGCGTATTGGCGTAGATGAGGCTGCCGCCGCCGACGCCGCTGCCCCCGAGGATCAACACGTCGTTGAGCGGCTGGATCCTCTGGATGCCGAAGCAGCGCAGGGCCGGCGCCCAGAGGAATTTCCAGAAGGCCCAGTTCGTCTTGGGAAAATCCTCGGCCCGCCACCGTTTCCCGCTTTCGATCACGCAGACGGAATGGCCTTTTTCGGCCAGCCGGAGAGCCGCGACACTGCCGCCGAATCCGGAACCGATCACGATATAGTCATAGGTCATGTTCCCCTCAGGATGCCATATCCCGGGCCTGACGGCAATCCCCTCTTTCCGATGCCCTCATCCGGCCGCGCCGCGATTGACTCTTTCTCCGGACCTGATGTAGCATATTATGGAACGTTTAAGGAGACCCGCGATGCCCACCTCCGCCAAGAACCCCCACCTGCCCTTCGGCGACCAGCGCATGGCCCCCTGGTACGGCAAGGACATCATCTCCGTCAAGCAGTTCAGCCGGTCCGACCTGGAATACGTCTTCGCCGTAGCCCACGAGATGCGGGTCATGGTCGAGCGGGTCGGGACGTTCGATCTGCTCAAGGGGAAGATCCTGGCCAACCTCTTCTACGAGCCTTCCACCCGGACCTCGTCCTCTTTCGCGGCGGCCATGGAGCGTCTCGGCGGCAGCGTCATCTCCATCAACGAAGTGCGCTACTCCTCGGTGGCCAAGGGCGAGAGCCTGCCGGACACGATCCGGACGCTCGAGTGCTACGCCGACGTCATCGTCATCCGCCATCCCGAGCTCGGCTCGGCGGCCATCGCGGCCGAGGCCGCCCGCAAGCCGGTCATCAACGCCGGGGACGGCGTCGGCGAGCACCCGACCCAGGCCCTCCTCGACGCCTTCACCATCCATGAAGAACTGGTCCAGATGGACGACCTGACCGTGACCATGCTCGGCGACCTCAAATACGGCCGGACCGTCCACTCCCTCTCCCGTCTGCTTTCGCTTTACAACGCCAAGCTCAACTACGTCTCGCCCGAGATCCTGCGCATGCCTCCCGAGATCATCGCCGAGCTCGAGGCGAAGGGCATCCGGCAGGCCGAACACAATGCGCTCGACAAGGTCCTCCCGGAGACCGACGTCCTCTACGTCACGCGCGTCCAGCGGGAGCGATTCGAGAGCGAAGAGGTCTACAACTCCGTCAAAGGGGCCTTCGTCGTCGACAAGAACATCATGGCCGGCGCGAAGAAGAAGATGATCGTCATGCACCCCTTGCCTCGGGTCACGGAAATCAATGTCGACTTCGACGACGACCCCCGGGCCGCCTATTTCCGCCAGATGGAGTTCGGGCTCTACGTCCGGATGGCCCTTCTGGCCATGGTTCTTGGCAAGGCGTAAGTGGATCCTGATGACATCCTGAGCCGGGTCGAGAAGGGCCTCTGGGCCCCGCTCCCCGGTGTCGCGGCCCAGTTGCGCATGGTCCCGGAGCCGCGGCCGGGCCAAAAGGCCTATTTCGAGGTCGAGGACACTTCGCTCAAAGCCGGAGTCCTCATCCTCCTCTACAAGAAGGACGGCCGCCTGTGGATGCTCCTGACCCGGCGCACGGAGCGCCTCCTCCACCACCGCGGCCAGATCTCTCTCCCGGGCGGCGAGCAGCATCCCGGCGAATCCCTCGAAGCCACGGCCCTCCGGGAGACCGTGGAGGAGCTCGGGCCGGACCTCGCCTCGGTCCGTGTCCTGGGCCGGCTGACGCCCCTCTACATCCCTCCCAGCAATTTCTGTATCTACCCAACGGTGGCCTTCATCCCGGGCCCGCTCGAATTCCATCTCCAGCCCGACGAGGTGGCCGAGGTCATCGAGGTCCCGGTCGACCATCTGGCGGACACCCGGAACGAGCGCCGGGAGACCTGGATCATCAACGACCGCCAGGCGAGCGTGCCATTTTACGATTTCGAAGGCCGGAAGATCTGGGGGGCCACGGCCATGGTCCTGGCCGAGTTCCTGGCCCTGCTCGAACGCCCGGAATAGCCGTCGCTCTTGATTGCCTCCCCGAAGGCCTATACAATACCTCCGGAATCGAATCGAGGTCCGGCCATGAACACGCGCAAACGCATCCTGAGCGGCATCCAGCCGAGCGGCACGATCCACATCGGCAACTATTTCGGGGCTATCGAGAACTGGGTCCGCCTGACCCGGGAGTACGACTGCTTCTTCACCATCGTCGACCTCCATGCCATCACCGTCGCCTACGAGCCGGCCCTCCTGCAGAAGCGGGTCTTCGAGGCCGCCCTCGACAACATGGCCGCCGGCCTCGACCCGGAGCACTGCACGATCTTCGTCCAGAGCCACGTCCCCGAACACACCGAACTCTGCTGGCTGCTCAACTGCGTGACGCCGCTCGGCGAGCTCGGCCGGATGACCCAGTTCAAGGAGAAATCGGAACGGGAAAGGGAAAACGTCACGGCCGGGCTCCTCAACTACCCGATCCTCCAGGCGGCCGACATCCTCATTTACAAAGCTGACGCCGTGCCCGTCGGCGAGGACCAGGCCCAGCACCTCGAGTTCGCCCGCGAGGTCGCCCGCCGCTTCAATAGCCGATTCGGCGACTACTTCCCGGAGCCGGCGACCCTGATCGGAAGGGGCGCCCGGGTTATGGGGCTCGACGGCGCGTCGAAGATGAGCAAGTCTCTGGGGAACCATATCGGCGTCGTCGAGGACCCGGACGCCATCTGGGAGAAGCTCCGGCCGGCCAAGACCGACGAGGCCCGCAAGCGCCGCAGCGATCCCGGGACGCCCGACCTCTGCAACATTTTCAGCTATCACAGGCTGGTGACGCCCGAAGGCGAAATCCGGGAGATCGTCGACGGCTGCACGGGAGCGACGATCGGCTGCATCGACTGCAAAAAAGTCTTCTTCAGGAACCTGATGAAGGTCCTGGACCCGATCCGCGAGCGGCGGCAGGCCCTCGAGAAAGATCCGGAACGCGTCTGGGAGGCCCTGCGGGAAGGGGCGCGGAAAGCCCGGACGATCGCCCGGGAGACGCTCGAGGGGGCCAAGAAGCTCATGGGGCTTCTGAGTTAAAGAGGCAACTCTTTCGGGGGGATTTTCGTCTCCTTGTATGAAGGCCGAATTTCAAGGAGGTTTCCATGACAAGATCTAGGATGCTGATCATTTTATCTGTCTTCGTGCTTCTCCTGGCCGGGTCCGCAGCGGCCCTGGCCGACTACCGGGAAGATTTTTCGAAAACCCTGCCCCTCAAGGCGGGGGAACGGTTCTCCCTCGAAAACGTCAACGGCGGGGTGATCGTGTCCACCTGGAAAGAGAACACCGTCGAGATCAAGGCCGTCAAGGTCGCCCGGGACGACGAGAAGGACCTGAAAGACGTCGAGATCCGGGTCGAGGAATCGGCGGGCGCCGTCTCGGTCAAGGCCATTTGGCCGAAGTTCCGCCTCCATTTCAACGTCAACGTCGACTTCGAGATCAAGGTCCCGGAGGGCGTCATCCTCGACAAGGTGGAAACCGTCAACGGGGGCGTCGATGTCACGGGACGCTATGGGCGAGCCACTGTGGAGACGACCAATGGCTCGATCGTCGTGAAAGACGCCGCGGGCGAGTTCAAGGCCGAAACGACGAACGGCGGCATCCAAGTCAGTGGCTTCGAGGGCAAGCTCGCGGCGGGGACGACCAACGGCAACATCCGTCTTGAAAGCCTGACTTTTAAGGACGGGATCGTGGCCGAGACGACCAACGGCTCCATCACGCTGGGCATCGCCTCGCCCGAAACCCTCAACGCCAACCTGCTGGCCAGAACGACCAATGGGCATATCACCGTGGATTTCCCGGTGACGCTGAAGAACCTCAGCCAGTCGAAACACCGCGTGGAAGCGAAGATCGGTCAGGGCGGCCCCGAGATCTCTCTCGAGACGACCAACGGCTCGATCAGGATCACAAAATAGGCTCCAGTCCGGAATCGCCTTTCACGCGCGAGGCGAAGAGAGTTATCCGGGCCATTCCCCGCGGCCGGGTCGCGACCTACGGCCAGATCGCCGCCCTGGCCGGGCGTGAGCGGGCTGCTCGGGGCGTCGCCTGGGTCCTCCATTCCTCCTCGGACGCGGCGGGACTTCCCTGGCATCGCGTGATCAACGGCCGGGGCGGGATCTCCCTCGGGCGCGGCCGGGGTTTCGAGGAGCAAAAAAAAAGGCTCGTCGCCGAGGACGTCGTGGTCGGCCTCGGCGGCCGGGTCGACCTGAAACGCTTTCAGTGGGAGCCGAAAGACGGCGTCGCTGCCCGCTCTCCGGCCGCCCGGAAATTCCTGCGGGGGCTTCTCAAGCATGGAAAATAGCGATATCAAGCCTCATTGTGTGTTAGCCGCGTATAACACAGAATCGATTTTGGGTTAATTCGAGATGACGTAAACTCAGCCGGACCTATTTCATCTCTTTGATCTTGATGTTCCGGAAGAAGATGGGGGCGCCGGCGTGCTTGCCCTGGAAACCGATCCGCCCCTTCGTGGCCAGCTCCGCAAAGGGCCGGCTCAACCAGGCCGGGATCTCGCTCCCATCGGGGTTCGTCTTGGCCGACGTCCACAGGCTCATGTCCATCTCCGTGATCTTTTCGCCGTTAAGGACGACCGTGATCCTCTTGCCGAGACAGGTGATCGTGAAGCGGTTCCACTCGCCCGGCTTCTTGACGGCGCTCTTCGTCGGAGCCAGGTGTCCGAAGATCGCTCCGCAGTGCCAGGTCGCCGGCTGTTTGGCCCACTCCTCGGCGAAGTCGTCGGCGATCTGGATCTCGACCGAGTTCGGGATCCAGTCCTTGGTGTCGGAGGCGTAGACGATGACGCCGCTGTTCGTCCCCGGTGCCGTCCGGAACTCGAGGTCGACGATAAAATTCTCGTAATCCCGGACCGTCCAGA
The DNA here is from genome assembly GCA_041479905.1 of Candidatus Aminicenantia bacterium. Taxonomy (GTDB): domain Bacteria; phylum Acidobacteriota; class Aminicenantia; order Aminicenantales; family Saccharicenantaceae; genus RBG-16-66-30. The sequence continues at coordinate 48,213 of JBGOYY010000009.1, read as the reverse complement.
TGGCCTGGTCCTCGGAAGCGGTGAGAACCCCGTCGGTGACGGTCCAGACCCCGGCCGGGAACTGGGCGTTGGAGAGGTCGGCCGCGAAGAGGTTTGGCCAGCCTGAAACATCGGGGTGCTTCACCGCCGCGGCCGGCTCCATGGAGGGTGCGCTGGCCGCTAGAAACACCGTCCCGAGGACGAGGGCGAAGAGAGGGATTCTCGTGGTTTTCATTCGAGCTCCTTTCCGGTCGGTTCGCTACGGGCCCATTCTATCAGGAATCTTTCGGGCCGCGCCAGAAAAAACTCGACCCGGCGCCGGTGGACCTCTTGCCAAGTCCCCGGCGTTCGTATTATCCTCGGCGGCGAGGTGAACCCATGACCAAGTCCTCCAGTCGTCTCGTCTTGTTCCTTCTGGTTACGGCCTGGCTCTTGACGTCCTGCGTGCCCAAGCCGGCCGCGACCGTTCCGGCGGCCAAGCGTCCGCTCGTCCTCGGCTTCCATGTCCTCTGCGAGAGCAGCAAGGCGGCCGAAGCGCTCATCGGCGAGATCCCTTCGCTCGCTAAGAGGGGCGTCAACCTCCTCATCGTCGAGGTCGACTACAACTTCGAATATGTCTCGCACCCCGAGCTGAGGGGGGAGGACCCCATTCCCGCGGCGACGATCAAGAGAATCGTCGGGCTCTGTCGCACCCACGGCATCCGCCTCGTCCCCGAATTCCAGAGCCTCGGCCATCAGTCCTGGGACGAGAAGACCTTCCCGCTCCTTATCAAGTACCCGCAGCTCGACGAGTCGCCCGGCAAGTACGTCGGGAACAAGGGCAAGGACCCCTGGGGCACCGACTTCTACTGCCGGAGCTGGTGCCCGCTCCACCCCGACGTCCAGCCCATCATCACCGACCTCTACGATGAGCTTATCGACGTTTTCGAGTCCGACGCCCTGCACGTCGGCATGGACGAGGTCTTCATCATCGGCGACGCCGACTGCCCCCGCTGTGCCGGGAAGCCCACAGCCGAGCTCTTTGCCCGGGCGGTCAACGACGCCCACGACCATATCGTCAAGAAGAGGGGCAAGGAGATGATGATGTGGGCCGACCGCTTCATCGACGGCGAGGCCACGGGCTACGGCCTGTGGGAGGCGTCTAAGAACGGAACCCACCCGGCGATCGACATGGTCCCCAAGGACATCATCATGTGCGATTGGCACTACGAGCGGAGGTATGAGAAGCAGGGCACGAAGACGGCGACCTTCCCGTCGATCCGCATTTTCATCGACAAGGGCTTCCGCGTCCTGCCGACGAGCTTCCGCGACGTCAAGGCCGTCAAGATGTTCATCGACCAGTCCCTGGCCGTCCCCTCGGATCGGATGCTTGGGCACATCGTCACGATCTGGCATGGGCTCAAGCCGGGCGAGGCGGCGCGTCTGCCCCAGCTCAAGGCCGCGTCCAAGAAGATCCGGAAGGCCTCGGGCCGGAGCTGACCGGCCGCTTCATCACCTCGAAGTGATGAGATTCCTCCGCCGGAGCTCCTCGAGCGCCTTCTCCCACGGCCCGGCGGCGCCCCACAGGTAGTAGGAGAAATAGCGGACCGTCTTCTGGAAGATGGGCACCCACGGCTGGAACTCGGCGTAATAGTGCTGGGACTCGCCGTTCGAGGGGTGGTTCATCCACATGTGGAGGAACTCCGGTTCGCTCACGGGGAAAGCCCCGACGAACGAGACGTCTTCGACGGTGTCGCGGCCCGCGTTCCAGCCCTCCTTGAGGAAGAAGACCTCGCCGAAATACTCCTCGGGCCGCATCCGGACCTCGCGGAGGCCCGACATCGCAGGCACGACGAAGACATCCTCGGTCCAATGTTTCTCTCCGAGGGCCAGGATGGGCTGGGGCCCGAGCATGTTCAGCTCGGGGTTGCGGAACTCGAGGGCGAAGCGGACTTCGAGGAGCGGCGAGTCCCCGTCGAGCGTGAACGTCTTTTCCAGGCGGTTCCCGTAGTAGTCCGCGGCCATCCGGACGGAGGCGGATGTCCCGCCGTCCTTGACGACCTCGGCCTCGTACACCTTGTGCGTCTCGATGGAGGCCTGGCCGAGGAAGTCCTCGAAGCCGCCGTAGGGATAGAAGCCCCGTTCGCGGAAAGGCCGCTTGTCCGTGTCCTCCTTTTCCGGCCAGAGCTTGAAGAGGACGTTGTCGTTTTTTTCCTTGACGATGTACTCGATGACCCTGGCCCCGATGGCGAGCAGGGTGATCCGGACCTTGTCGTTTTCCAGGCGGTACTCCTTGATCCCGTCGCCGTCGAGGTCGACAGTGGAAACCGTGACCTTCCCCGCCGGCTGGCCGACGCCGAGTTGGGTCTCGTTTGACGCGCCGAGCGCGGCGACCTTGACGGTGTAGGAACCGGATTCGAGGGGCAGGCGGAATTCCATCTCCTGATGCTCGCTCGTGCGGGCCGCCCCGGGCCGGGAGGTTTCGAATACGGGGGTCCGCAGACTCCCCTTGGCGTAAACCTTGACCTCGACCGGGTAGCTCGACTTCGCCGTAAAATTATGTATCGAAACAGGATAGACGACTTCTGGCGCCTGTCCGTAGAGGAGCTTGTGGACGGATACGGCCGGCGGCAGGTCGAGGACGGCGAGCGTTCTTTTCTGGCCTCCCTTCCAGCGCATTTCGACGAGGACGGGATTGGCTTTGGCCATGGCCGCGGCGGAAGGTCTGACGGCGAACGAGAAAGCGCGCTCGGTTCCCGGAGGGAGCGTGACTTCGGTCGATCCGCCGTCGACCGCGAGCTCCGGCGCGGGCCGGACCTCGAGCGTCCCCGTGAGAGGGGAATCGCCGAGGTTGGCCAGCCGGACGCGGAGCTCGTAACCCTCCACCGAGGCGTCGAGCCGGATCCTGTCGGCGAAGAGGTTTTCCAGATAAACACGGTCGAGGAGGAGCATCTGGAGGGCGTTCCGCAGGAGCGCCGGCCCCATCATCCGGCCCTGCGGCAGAATTCCCACCGCCCGCCGGTCGAGGATGGCCTTCCACATTTCCCGGCGCGTCAGGCGGCGCCCTTTGGCCGCGAAGAGAACCATCGAGGACGGCGCCTCTTCCTTGATGAGCCCCGTCTGGAGGATGAAGGGGACGGCCTCGGTGTCGACCTGCTTTTTGTTGCCGTCGATCCCGATAACGCCGTCGTAGGCGTACTTGTCGCAGTCCGGGCTATAGACCGGCCGGAAGATGTATCCGCCGCGGTCCTTGACGAACCGGATCCATTCCTCTTCGGTCGGCATGTCCTGGATTTTGAGGCCGTCGTAGTTCTCGAGACCGTATGCGACCGTCCCCAGGCTGTGCGTGGCCTTTCCCGTGCCGACGTCGACGGCGAGATCGAGGCCGACCTTGTCCAACCACCCGGCGAGCTCGCTCTGCATGAGAAAATCCATGTAGCCGCTGAACGTGAACCAGTCGTTTCCCTGGCCGAGGCCCCGGCCGATGATCTCCAGAGGATGGCCGGGATGGCAGGTGACGCTGTGGAGAAGGGTTCCTGTCCCGAACCAGCCGCGGTGGAGGTCGTAGCGTCCGATGACGGACCGCAGTCCGCCGAGGAGTTCCTTGAAGCGGCGGCGGCAGTCGGCGCAGTCGGCGACGACCGCGAAGAGCCGGCGTTCACCGCTGCCGAGTGGAAAAGCAAACACGTCGTGATAGTCCCGGGCATTTCTCTGGTGGCTTCCGAGAGAATCCCGCATGGCCTGCTGGCCCGGCAGTTTGCCCACGAGCCTCTTCGCGAGGGGGCTTGCAGACTTGGACCAGACGAGGACGTCGCCGCGGTCGAGAGCCTTCTCGAGGGCCGCCGGCTCCGGATCATCGAGCTCGGCCAAGGGAGCCTTCAGCCACGCTTCGAGGAAGCCCTCGGCCAGGGACAGGCCCGGGATCCCCAGCTCCTCGGCGATGTCGACCTTATTCTGGGCGATCGACCTCTCGAAGTCGGTCTGGCTCGCGACGTAGAGATTCCCGTATTGCAGCCACTTCCAGTAGATGCTGTGCCAGTAGTTCGTGTAACCGTTGAACTGGCCGTTCACGACGACCGGAGAGGCCGCCGGGGAGGAGGCGGCGGTGAAGGCGAATTTGTCCAGGTCTTCGCCCGCAGCTGCGGCCAGGTTGAAGATGACGATGAGGAGAACGACGACGATGAGGATGAGCTTGAGCACGGTTTTCATGGTCTCGAGGGCTCCTTTCCGGCGAGCCGGATCAGTCCCAGATGTGGGAGTATTTCGCCCCGCTGCCGGTGTTGAAAAGGACGACGGATTCCCCGTCCCGGATCCAGCCGTCTTTTCTGAGACGCAAGAAAGCGGCTAAAGTCGCTCCGCCCTCCGGCGCCGGCCAGATACCGGTCGCCTTTCCCATGAGGAAAGTCGATTCCAGAATTCCGGCGTCCGGGACGGCCACAGCGGTCCCGCCGCTCTCGCGCAGGGCCCGCAGGATGAGGAAATCGCCCACGGCCGCCGGGACCCGCATGCCGTCCGCGATCGTCCGGGCGTTCGGCCAGGGCTCGGCGAATTCCCGGCCCTCGTGGAAGGCCTTGACCATGGGCGCGCAGCCGTCCGCCTGGACCGTGACCATCCGCGGCCGCTTGGAGCCGATCCAGCCGAGCTTTTCCATCTCGTCGAAGGCCTTCCACATCCCGACGAGTCCGGTGCCGCCGCCGGTCGGGTAGATGATGACGTCGGGGAGGGCCCAATTCATCTGTTCAGCCACTTCATAGCCCATCGTCTTTTTGCCCTCGATCCGGTAGGGCTCCTTGAGCGTCGAGACGTCGAACCGCCCGTGTTTCTCGACCCCCTCTCGGGCGGCCCTGCCGCAGTCGGTGATGAGGCCGTCGATGAGCGTCACTTGCGCGCCGAGGACCCGGCATTCGTTGATGAACGGCCGGGGGACGTCGGCCGGCATGTACACGTGGGCCTCGAGTCCGGCCAGGGCGGCGTAGGCGCTCATGGCGCACCCGGCGTTCCCTGCCGTTGGGATCGAGACCGCCTTGACACCCAGCTCGTAAGCGCGGGAGACGGCCGCGGCCAGGCCCCGGGCCTTGAACGAACCCGTCGGGTTAAGGCCTTCGTCCTTGATATAGAGAGGAGCGTGGCCGATTTCCCGTTCCAGGCGACTCGCTCGAAAGAGGGGCGTAAATCCCTCGCCCAGACATAGCTTGAACTTGTCATCTCGCAACGGGAGAAGCTCGCGGTACCGCCACATCGTCGGTTCGCGGCCGGCCAGGAGACCGCGAGCGAAGCCGGCCCTGGCCGCATCCAGGTCATAGCGGACGAGAAGCGGTTTCTGGCATGCGGGGCAGAGGTTCCACAGCTTGTCGGCGTCGAAGCGTTCGCCGCACAGCCCGCACTCGAGGTGCGACAGATAGCATTTCTTGGTCATCGGACGACTTCTAACATGATAGCGGGCAGCGCTCAATCCCGGTAAAGGGCTTCGATGAGGTCCGCGTATTTCTTCTCGACGATGTTCCGCTTGACCTTGAGCGTCGGCGTGACTTCGCCCAGGCCCATCTCGAAGTCGCGGTCGAGGACGGCGATTTTCTTGACCCGTTCGTAGGAGGCCAGGTCGGGTGTCACGCGGTTGACCTCGTCGAGCAGGAAATCGATCATCTCCGTTCGGCGGCAGAGCTCGGCCCGGTCCTTGAAGGGGATGCCCTTGGCTCTGGCATGGCTTTCGAGCTTGTCGAAGTTCGGGACGATGAGGGCCGAGACGAACCTGCGGCTGCTCCCCACGACCACGGCGTTGGCGATATACGGGCTCGATTGGATAAGGCTTTCGATGGGCTGGGGGGCGATGTTCTTTCCGCCCGAGGTCACGATCATATCCTTCTTGCGGTCGGTGATGATCAGAAAGCCGTCGTCGTCGAAGCGGCCGAGGTCCCCGGTGTGCAGCCAGCCATCCTTCATGACCTCGCGGGTGTCCGCCTCGTTCTTGTAGTAGCCCATCATGACGTTGGGGCCGCGGGCCAGGATCTCGCCGTCCTCGGCGATCCGCAGATCGACGTCCGGGATGGCCTTGCCCACGGTGCCGAACCGGTAGTTCTCGAACGTGTTGCCGGTGAGGACGGGAGAGGTTTCCGTCAGCCCGTATCCGGGCAGGATAACGAGCCCCATGGCATAGAAGAATTCGGTGATGTCATTTGAGAGGGGAGCCCCGCCGCAGACGAAGAACCTCATCCGGCCGCCCGTCCGGGCGGTGATCTTCGAGAAGACGAGCTTTTGGGCCAGGCCGCGCTTGAAGGCCAGTGCTTTCGGCACGGGCTCGCGGGCGATGATCTTGGCCGCGTATTTTTTGCCCGTCCCCAGGGCCCAGACGAAGATCGCCCGCTTCAGGCGGGAGCCGGCCAGGACCTGGTCCATGACCCGGGCGTAGATCTTTTCGAAGAGCCGGGGCACGCTGATGACGACGTGCGGGCGGACCTCGACGAGGTTCGCGGCGACGGCCTCGATGCTTTCGGCGTAGGCGATCGTCGAGCCCCGGTGGATGAAGATGAAGGCGGCCGTACGCTCGAGGACGTGTGACAACGGGAGGAAGGAGAGGGCGGTGTCGGTCGAGCGGAAGTCGAGGATGGAAACCAACGACTTGATGTTGCTGACGAAATTCCCGTGGCTCAGCATCACGCCCTTGGCCACGCCCGTCGTTCCCGACGTGTAGATGATGGAGGCCAGGTCCCCGGGCCGGACCGCTTCGGCCGAACGTTCGAACAAACCGGGCGATGTCTCCTCGAGCCGCTTGCCCCTGTCCAGGACATCCGCTAAGGCGAGCGTGCCCTCCGGCGCTTCGCCTTCGAGGAGGACGACGTGTTCGATCGAGGGGAGGGCGCTGCGTACGGCCTCGACTTTTCGGAGGAGGTCCCGATCGGAGCAGACGACGATCGTCGCGCCGGCGTCGTCGACGATGTGGCGGACCTGGTCGGGGAGGAGGGAGGTGTAGATGGGGACGGTGACTCCGCCGGCCGTGAGCGTGGCGAAGTCGGCCATGACCCACTCGGGCCTGTTCTCCGAGAGGAGCGCGACCCTGTCGCCCGGCTTCAGGCCGAGGGCCTGGAAACCCAACGAGAGACGCCGGACGGTAGCTTCGAATTTCGCCGTCGAGATGGACTTCCAGGCGCCATCCTCTTTGACCATCATCCTGTCGGGTTTCCTATGTGTCCGGCAGGCCTGGAGGAAGAGGCGGCTGAGGGTGGTCACATCGTCGACGGGCGTGCGGGAATCATTCATTGGCGACCTATTATACAACAATTTATACAACAATTCCGGGCCGGAGTCGAGCGGTCCCGGATCAACTTGAGCAGCTCCGCGGCCTTCTCGGCGAAGGCGGGATGCGCGGCCGCGAGACGGGCCAGGTCGAGGGCCCGTTCGAAGGCCCCGGCGTTGTGGAAGCCGGCCGCGCCGTTGTACTGGCAGGTCGCTTTGGTCGCTTGGACGGAGAGGATTTGGACCCTCTTTTTCGTGACGAGACGCGCCCGGCGCTCCGGCGGCATCTCGGAAGCCTCGATCTCCTCGATCTTTTTCTCCATGCTTCTTTCTTTGTCCTCGAACGAGAGCGCCGCCCCGGCGAAATAGATGCCCGAATTCATCCAATCCTTGAGGTCGGCGTAGAGCCGGCCGAGGTAATAAGCCGCGTCGCTCGCGGACGGCTCGATGTTCAGGGCTTCGCGGAGATCCTTTTCGGCGTCGCCCAGGCGTCCCTGCCGATAGGCGACGATCCCCGAGAGCGCCGCGACGTCGCTCACGCCGACGAGGAAAACCTTCGCCGATTCGACCGCCCGCCGGGCCTCTTCGAGGCGCCCGAGCTCGTTGAGGTTCCAGGCCGTCCAGTAGCGGGCTTCGCCGATGTAGTAGGTGCCGAGCTCGATGAGCCGGCCGAGGATGGCCAGGGCCTCTTCGTTCTGCCCGAGGTAGCCGAGGCAGAGGCCCTGGCCGAGCAGGGCGTCGCGATACGTCGGGAAGAGCGCCAGGGCTTTTTCGTTGTATCCAAGACAGCTTTCGGTTTCCTCCATCTGGAAGGCGACCTTGGCCAGGGAGATGAGGACGGAAAGAGATTCGGGGATTTTTTCATGGACCGTGAGGTAATGCCGCTCGGCCGTGAGGAGTTTTCCGCCGAGAAGAGCGACCTCGCCGAGGTAGTAGTGGATTTCGGAGAATTCCGGGTCGAGAGCGAGGAGCGCCTCGAGCCGGTCCGGCTCGAGGGACGGAGAGACGGCCGTCTGGAAAGCCGCCTGGCGGGAACCGGGATGGAGGTCCGCGTATATCCCCGGCGCGAGCTTGTCCTGGAACTTATAAAAATAGGTCGCGCGCAGCGCCAGGCGGAGGGCGGCCGCCAGGTCGTCGCTTTGCGCCCGCTCCCCGATTTCCCTGTCGAGGTCTGGGACCCTGGCGTTCACCCAGTCGAGCTGGGCCTCCAAGGTCCGGCCGCCCGTCTCGAGATCCCCCGGCTTGCCCTTGACCTTGTTGGGCAGGCCGGCCAAGAGCTCCAGCGACGAGGCGTAGGGGGCGAGCGCCGGGTCGGCGGCGACGAAAGCGGCCAGGTCTTGCGCCGGCTTCCTGGGGAGGATGCCGAGCTCCTTCTCGCGCAGGCCCAGCGCGACGGCCGAGCGGACGAATTTTTCCGAGACGGCCGCCCGGCGTTCCGGGATTGCCAACGCCTCCTCGTAGATTCTCAGAGCGTCCCGCAGCGCCGTGTAATGGCCCCGGGCATGGAGCGCGTCGGCCGCCGCGATCCTTGCCCCCCAATCGACGGGCGGCGGGGCCGTCGGTGTGACGGTCGCTTTTTTCATGGGGGCGCAGGCGGCCAATCCGGATAGAGCGCAAATCAGTATCGCTTTCTGTCCGCCACGCCGCATGACGTCACCTCGGCCATTCCCGGCTGCCCTTCACCCCCGGGCTCCTCTCATTCGATAATTCGCCCGGACCGCCCGTTGCGTTTAGGCCGCGAATTCCGGTAAAGTTAATTTACCGGATTGTTGCCTCTTTCACAACCTTCTGCCCCGTTCCGGAGTATTTAGATAAAAGGAGCCGAGATGAACCCAGCCCGCCGCCCTGCCCTCGTCCTGTCCGCAGCCGCCTTTCTCTGTGCAGCGATGGCCGGTTTCGCCTCAACCTCCCAGGCTCCAGCCAAGCCGGAACGCGCCGAATCCGCCCGGTTCCAGGTGACCAAAGCCCTTTCGAAGATCGAGGTGGACGGCGTCCTCGACGAAGAAGCCTGGGCGGCGGCCCCGGCGATCCTCCTGCCGTTCGAATGGCAGCCGGGGGACAATATTCCCGCCCCGGTCAGGACAGAGTGCCTGGTCACCTACGACATCCACAACCTCTATATCGGCTTCCGTTGTTTCGACCCCGAGCCGCGCAAGATCCGAGCCCATCTTATGGACCGCGACGACACGGACACCCTGATCCTCGACGACCACATCAGCTTCATGGTGGACGCCTTCAACGATGAGCGCCGGGCGTTCCAGTTCCGGGTCAACCCCATGGGCGTCCAGGCCGACGCCATATTCAGCGAGCTCGAGGGATACGAGGATTTCTCCTGGGACGCGATCTGGGCCGCTGCCGCGAAGATCACCGACTGGGGTTACGCCATCGAAGTGGCCATCCCCCTCAGCCAGCTCCGCTTCCGCAAGTCCGAAGGACCCCAGACGTGGGGCTTCAGCGCCGAGCGGTCTTGGCCACGGGACACCCGGCACCGCATGACCTCCCACCCCCGTTCCAGGAACGTCAATTGCATCCTCTGCCAGTTCAACAAACTGACCGGTTTCGAGGGGATCATTCCCGGGAAGGCCATCGAGCTCAACCCGACCTTCACGGCCAGCCGGACCGACGCCATGAAACCGGAGGAATATCCTGATGGGTCGCTCGAACGGGGAAAACCGGATTATGAGCCCGGCCTGACCGCCAAGTGGGGGATCACCCCCAACTTCATCCTTAACGCCACGGCCAATCCTGATTTCTCCCAGGTCGAGGCCGACGTCGCCCAGTTCGAGATCAACCGCCGCTTCGCTCTGTTCTATCCCGAAAAGCGCCCGTTTTTCCTCGAAGGCGCCGATTTTTTCCTGACTCCGGTCCAGGCCGTCTTCACCCGGACCGTGGCCGACCCTCTGTGGGGCACGAAGCTGACCGGCAAGTCCGGGCGCACGGCCATGGGCTTCTTCGGCGCCCAGGACGAGATCACGAACTTCATCTTCCCCTCGAACCAGGGTTCTGTCCAGAGCTCGCTTGACCAGAACGCCTACGGCGGCGTCTTCAGGCTCCGCCAGGACATCGGCCGGATGTCGACGCTGGGCGTCCTCTATACGGGCCGCGCCGGGAACGATTACTACAACCATGTCGCGGGGGCGGACGGCTTCCTGCGCCTCGACCAGAAGAGCTCGATCATCTTCCAATTCCTCCATTCGGAGACGGACTACCCCGAGGCCATCGCCCTCGCTTACGGCCAGCGGGACACCCGGTTCGGCGGCAACGCGGTGAACCTCCAATTCCAGCACTTCTCCCGCAATTGGATCATCCAGACCTCCTATGAGGACCTTTCCCCGGGATTCCGGGCCGACTACGGATTCGTCCCCCGCGTCGACACCCGGCGCGGCGAGGCCTCGCTCTTCCGCCAGATTTGGGGCAAGCCGAAGAGCTGGTTCAACCTCATCCGGCTCGGGGCCGGGGGCGAGGTCGTTTACAATCATAACGGCGCGCTGACCGACCGTGGCCTAACCCTGGTAGGGATGTATCAGGGCAACCTCGAAACCCAGCTCAACGTAAACGTCAATTTCGTCAGGACCTTCTACGACGGCCGCTATTTTGACACGGCTTACGGGACGTTCGACTTCCGCATCCGGCCCTTCAGCGGTTCGGAGATCGGCGTCGAGGGCATGGCCGGCCAGGCCATCGACTTCGCCGGTTCGCGACTGGCCGATATCTTCGCCGCCGGGCCGACCGCCTCTTTCAACCTCTTCCGCCGGCTCAACCTCGGCTTCGGCCATACCTACGAGCGCCTCTCGATCTCCGGCGACACGATCTACACGGCCAACCTGAGTCAGGCCAAGATCCTCTGGAACTTCAGCGTCCGCGCCTTCGTCCGGGCCATCCTCCAGTACCGCGACCTCGAGCAGAACCCGGCCATGTCCGTTATCCCCGTCGATTCGCGGACCAAAAGGCTTTTCACCCAGTTCTTGTTCTCTTATAAGCTCAACCCGCGGACCGTCCTCTTCCTGGGCTATTCGGACAACTCGATGGGCGGCGTCTTCGACAGCTGGCTCGGCCCGGCCCGCGTCGGCATCACCCGGACCGACCGGACCTTTTTCATGAAGGTCGGCTACGCCTGGCAGATCTGAGGACGGGGGCCTTTTTTCAGGCTAGGATGCGTCCGGCTTCCCTGACCCTGGACCGCACCGCCACGCCGTAAGGGCAGGCCTTTTCACACGCCCCGCAATCGCGGCAGGCCGAGGCTTTCTCTCCGCTTCCGAGGGACGCGTAAGAATCCCGGGCCCGGACGGTCTTGCCGTAGCTTTCGTGGTAGGCGAGGGCGTGGAGGATGGCCGTCGTGGCCACGCCCGACAAGCAGGCTCGGCGGCACCGGGCGCAGCCGTGGCAGTAGTCCTTGCCGTTCTCGCGGACGTAGCGGGCGAGCGTTCGCTCCTCGGCCCCGCTCAATCGCGCCCCGGCGGCGCCGAGGTCCTCCTCCATCTGCTGTCTGTTGAGGATCTCGGTCACGGCCGACGTCACCCGGTCGTCGTCGAGAACCCACTTCAGCATGGCTTGGTAGAGGGAGGCGGCCCCGGTTCTATATTTCTCCAGATTTTGCCTCCGGCCGCCGACCTTGAGCGTCTTCATGGCGACGACGCCCACGCCTCGGGAATGGGCCAGCTCGAGAAGAGCCCGGATGCCGCTCGTGCCGAGATAGTCCGGGTAGGTTTCGACCTCCCGGGCGGACTCCTGGATGTCGAAGACGTTGTAGCCGACCTGGACCATGTCGTATAGACCGCAAGTGACGGCCTTGCGGACGACTTCGTCATGGTTCGCGTGGCAGGACAGTCCCCGGAATCGGTAGGCGCCCTCCCGCTTCAACTGCTCGTAGGCGGCCAGGACGCGCTCGTCGACGAGGACGCCGGCCGTTTCCGCACCGTGGATCATCAGGACGTCGATCGTCTCGACGTCCAGGCGCTTGAGGCTGCCGTGGACCGACGCCATGATGGACGCCGGCGTGTCCCGGGGTGCGACGTGGAACTTCGTGGCGACGTGAACCTTGTCCCGCCCGACGTCCTTGAGCAGACGGCCGATCTGCCGCTCGGCGTTACCGTTGTCGTAGTTGTGGGAGGTGTCGATGTAATTGATGCCCCGGTCGACGAGGGCTCTGAGCAGTGTCGGGTCGGGAAGGGGACTGCTGCCGAGCGAGATCTCGGAGACGAGCAATTCCGTGCGGCCCAGCCGGCGATAGAACATGCCGTCCTTCTCGAGCCGCGGCGGGGCCGACGGCCCGGCGCCGAACAATCCGGCCAACGACGACCTCCAGACGACCGCGCCTCCGGCCATCGTTTTGATGAACGTCCGTCGATCCTGCGGCTTTCTGCTCATGGGCGTCTCTCCAAGCATCTCCAATCTAGCCGAGCCGTTGGCGGCCGTCAAGCCGGCGCCCTTCACCAGCGGAGCTTATCGTAAAAAAACCTCGAATCGGGGAACGAAAAGAGGGGAGAATGCGTCTGTTATTATGTCGATAGGATTCGTGCGTTCTAAAAGGAGCCTGATCATGAAAAAGACATTGCTCATCCTGGCCTTTGCCGCGCTGGCCCTGGTCCTCCTGGCCGGCGGCGTTTTCGCCCAGAAAAAGCCCGACGTCATCGGCACGTGGATCGGCTTCGCCATCGTCGGCGGCGGCGGCCGGGTGGACGTCACCGTCGTCATCGACAAGGGCGAGGCCGGATACACGGGCAAGATCAACGATTCGACCGGAACGGTCCCCGAGTCGCCGCTCAAGAACATCGTCTTCAAGGACGGCAAGCTCGCCTTCGAGTTCGACCTGGCCGAAGGCGCGGAATCCATGCTGATCAAGATCGAGCTGACCCTCGAAAACGAAACCCTCAAGGGCGCCTGGTCCGACCCCGATGGGAATTCGGACATTATCGAACTGACCCTGAAAAAATAGACGCCGTTTTTTTGACTTCGTTCCCGGCCCTGTGGTAGCTTGAACCCTTCCCGTGCGTAAAAAGACTCGACCGAAGGGGGAATTTCCCATGAAAAAAGTTCTTTTCGTTCTCTTGCTTTCGATCCTCGTTTGCGCGGCCTGCGGCAAGAAGGCCGGGGAGAAAACGGTCATGGACAATCCCTTCTTCTCCGAATTCGCGACGCCGTTCGGCGTCCCGCCTTTCAACCTCATCAAGCCCGAGCATTACATGCCGGCTTTCGAGAGGGGGATGGCCGATCAGAAAAAAGAGGTCGGGGCCATCACTTCGAACGCCGCGCCGCCGACCTTCGCCAACACGGTCGAGGCCCTGGAGAGGAGCGGTGCCCTCCTCAACAAGGTGGCTGGCGTCTTCAACAACATGACCTCGTCCAACACGAACGAGGAGCTCCAGAAGATCGACAAGAAGCTCGCGCCCAAGCTGGCCCAGCACGGCGACGACATCGCCATGAACGCCGCCCTCTTCGCCCGGGTCAAGGCGGTCTACGACGAGAAGGACCGGCTCACCCTTGCGACGGAAGAGGCCCGCCTCCTCGAAGAGACCTACAAGGACTTCGTCCGCGGCGGCGCCGGCTTTCCGCCGGACAAGCAGGCCCGTCTGCGCCAGGTCAATGAGGAACTCTCGGTCCTCGCCGTGCAGTTCGGCGAGAACATCCTCAAGGAGAACAACGCCTTCGAGCTGGTCATCGATAACGAAGCCGACCTGGCCGGGCTCCCTCCCGCGGTCGTGGCCGGCGCGGCCGACGCCGCCAAGGAGCGCGGCAAGCCGGGGAAATGGGTCTTCACCCTCCACAAGCCGAGCCTCATCCCCTTCCTCCAATATTCCGAGAAGCGCGAGCTCCGGGAAAAGATGTTCAAGGCCTATATACACCGGGGCGCGAACGGCAACGCGCTGGACAACACGGCCCTGGCCTCGAAGGAAGCCGCCCTGCGCGTCGAGCGGGCCGGCCTGCTGGGCTACAAGACCCACGCCGACTACGTCCTCGAAAAGAACATGGCCAAGACGCCCCAGGCCGTCTACGATTTCCTCGGCAAGCTATGGAAGCCGGCCCTCGTCCGGGCCAAGGCCGAGGCGGCCGACATGCAGGCGTTGATCGGCAAGGAGGGTCGGGACTTCAAGCTCGAACCCTGGGATTGGTGGTATTACGCGGAAAAGGTCAAAAAGGCCAAGTACGACCTCGACGACAACGCCCTCCGGCCCTACTTCCAGCTCGAGAACGTCCGTGACGGCGCCTTCATGGTCGCCAACAAGCTCTATGGCATCACCTTCACCGAGCGGGCCGACATCCCGAAGTACCACGATGACGTCCGGGTGTTCGAGGTCAAGGACGCCGACGGTTCCCACCTGGCCGTCCTCTACGTCGATTATTACCCGCGGGCCTCGAAGCAGGGCGGGGCTTGGATGAACAACATCCGCGAGCAGTCGATCCGGGACGGGAAAGACATCCGTCCGGTCATCTCCAACAACGGCAACTTCTCCAAGCCCACGGCCGGGGAGCCGGCGCTCATCAGCTACGAAGAGGCCCTGACGCTCTTCCACGAGTTCGGGCACGCCCTCCACGGTATCCTGACCCGCTGCAAGTACGAGAGCCTGTCGGGGACGGGCGTCCCCCGCGACTTCGTCGAGCTTTGTTCCCAGATCATGGAGAACTGGGCCGCCGACCCCGAGGTCCTCAAGATGTACGCCAAGCACTACAAGACCGGGGAGCCCATCCCGGACGCCCTGCTCGAGAGGATGCAGAAGAGCCGCTTCTTCAACCAGGGCTTCGAGACGGTCGAGTACCTGGCCGCGTCTTTCCTGGACATGGACTGGCACACCCGGACCGAGGCCAAGGAGCTGGACACGGTCAAGTTCGACGCCGAAGCGATGGTCCGGATCGGCCTCATCCCCGAGATCGTCAGCCGCTACCTGAGCCCCTATTTCACCCACATCTTCAGCGGCGGCTACTCGGCCGGTTATTACAGCTACATCTGGGCCGCGGTCCTGGATTCGGATGCCTTCCAGGCGTTCAAGGAAACGAGCCTCTTCGACCGGGCCACGGCCGAGTCGTTCCGGAAGAACATCCTCGAGCGCGGCGGCACGGAGGACCCGATGGTCCTCTACAAGCGCTTCCGCGGCCGCGAGCCGAAGATCGAGCCCCTCTTGAAGAAGAGGGGCCTGGACTAGGCCCGAACGCATTTCCAGGCTTGACATCCCGGCCGGGCCAATCTAGAATCCCTCTTGAAGGGGTTCAGTTGATTTTCTCCGAATTATCATCCGCGACGGCGAGGGGGCCAAAGACCGGATCACGTTGTTACCCGAAACCCCTAAAATTCCTCAAGCTCTGTGTTGAAAGAGGGAGATAACCAGTTGAAATGATCTGTATTTCCAGAATTATACAGACTGTATAATCATTGTTAGCCGTATGACAACTAAAAATAACCTAACGGATACGTAAAGAGTGTTTATGATGGATGATTTTTCGGAAGAAAGATGAATACAAAATCTCATATAAACAGTAAATTGTCTATTGTTGCGGTAGACCTCTTTTGTGGAGTTGGGGGATTGACTTATGGTTTGAACAAGTCCGGTATTAAAGTCGTAGCCGGAGTTGATGTCGATGAAAAATGTAAATTTGCATTTGAAGAGAACAATGGCGCATTGTTTATTCACAAGAGCATCAAAGAAATCACACCAAAAGAAATCCTAAATTTATATCCTACCCAAAGTTCGAAAGTTTTGGTAGGTTGTGCACCATGCCAACCATTCTCAAAGCATACTCAAAAGGAAAAAGATAGAGAGACTAAAGAAGATTGGGGATTGCTTTATCATTTTTTCAAATTGATTAAGAAAGTGGAACCCATAGTAGTTTCAATGGAAAATGTTCCTCAGATAACTAAACATAAAGTTTTCTCCGATTTTGTTGAAGGTCTTAAGTTGTTAAAATATAATGTCAGTTGGCAAATTGTATATTGTCCAGATTACGGAATTCCACAAAATCGAAGAAGGTTAGTACTATTTGCTTCAAAGTTAGGAGAAACAAAATTAATCGCTCCGACACATAAGCCAGAAAATTACAAAACAGTCAAAATGGCTATCGGTAATTTAGAGTCAATTAAAGCCGGGACATCATCAAGGAAGGATAGATTGCATAAATCGGCTGCTCTATCGGGAGTCAATCTTGAAAGAATTAAAAAATCGGCGCCAGGTAGTTCATGGCGGGATTGGGATGAGAAATTAAGAGCGGATTGTCATCGGAAAGAGTCCGGCGACACTTATAGTGCCGTTTATGCAAGGATGGAATGGAATAAGCCGGCACCTACTATAACCACACAGTTTTTTAGTTTTGGAACAGGGCGATTTGGTCACCCTGAGCAAGATAGAGCCATTTCGATACGAGAGGGTGCAATTTTACAAACCTTTCCAAGAAAATATAAGTTTATTCCTTCAACTGCTCCTGTGGGACTTAAAAGATTAGGAAGATACATAGGGAATGCTGTACCTGTCCGATTAGGCGAAATAATCGGAAAAAGTATTATTAAGCATATTGATAAGTATTATGAATAGCCAATCAGAAAGTCATAATTTTTCGTTTGAAATTTCTTTGAGTGTCCTAAATCACTTGGGAAGAAATTTATACAGAAGCTTCGCAACTGTTCTTGGGGAGGCGATTTCTAATGCATGGGATGCAGATGCTGAGAATGTAAGCATTTATATCGATAAAGCAAAGAACAACTTTTTCATAAAAGATGATGGCGTGGGTATGACTGCGGGTGATTTCCAAAATAAGTTTTTGAAGATCGGATATACAAAAAGAAAAGAGGGAAAAGCTTCTCCCCAAAAAAATAGGCCATACATCGGCAGAAAGGGAATCGGGAAATTAGCATTATTATCGTGCGCAGAGAAAATTACTATTATATCAAAAACACACGGCGGGAATTATATTGGCGGGGTTATTGATAATTCAGATTTGGATCGAGCCATAACCGACGACTTGACGCCAAAGGAATATCCATTAGGAGAATGGAGGATAGATACTTTTAGCCAGCATATAAAAGATCATGACCAAGGCACTATTATTTATTTTGAAAATATCAAAGACGGGATAAAACATAGCTTAGGTTTCTTAAAAAAGATCATTGCTCTGTATTTTCGATTCTCTTTATTGGATCAGGCCTTTGATATATTTATTGACGATGAGAAGGTTACTCAGGATTGTTTGGATGATCTTGCCTCAAAAACGCAGTTTCTATGGAAAATAAACGATCTTCCCGATCCCTATATTCAGAAGCTTCAAGAGAAATTTACTCCAGACAAAAATGAAGAAAAACAACTTAATGTAAAAGGAAATATTAAGGGATTTATTGCCTCTGTCGAAAAGCCGAGGAATCTCAAAATAATTACTATTGACGAAAGGATCGGCGTTGATCTTTTTGTCAATGGTAGATTAAGAGAAAGAGACATTTTAAAACACATTCCCACCGCTAGGGTGGTCGAAAGTTACTTATACGGGCAGGTTCATTTTAACGATTTGGACGATGTGGTGGACAGATTCACTAGTAGTCGTGAAAGCATCGTTGCAGATGACCCCAAATACAAGGAGCTTCTAGATTCATTAAGAGATAAAATTATAGGTAAAATTCTTAACGATTGGGATGCTTGGAGAAGAAAGCATAGAAATGATGGTGATTCAGAGGATACAAGTATCACCAAAAAAGAGAGAAAGGCTGAGGAACTATATAACGCAGTTTCCGAAGAATATATTCTTCCTAAAGATTCAATGAATAGTAAAACTATTGATGGGTGGGTTATTGATTTGGGCGCTGATGCGAAATATAATTTTGCGTCTTATGCGGAATGTTTTATATCCGAAAACCTAATCAGAAAATATATTCAAGAAAAGAAGGTTCCCCTCTCTAAAGAAGCAAAAGAAGAATATGATAAATGGAGAAATAAAGAAACGGACAGTAAAAAGAAAGGAAACATATCCATAGAAATTAGAAAAACAAATACTATATTAAGTTATTTAGCAATGGATGCACTTGCAAATATGGTGGACAAGAAAGATACTCAGATGGAAGCTTGTCTTTCGAGGGATGCAAAGGAGTATAAACCACTTAGAGATGCCCTTGCACATACAGCCCTTCTAACCGATGAGGCAAAAAGTAAATTAACTACTGTTTATTCCAATATAAAGGAGAGGATAAAAGCTCTGTTGTCTAATAAAGATAAATAAGTAATGACTCTTTTAAAGCGAAGTAAAAAGGAAATTGTTTCATACAAAATGTCCTGTGTGAAAGCGAAAGGGACGGGAATAGAAAAGATCCTGGGCAGTGCGCTTTGGACCTCAAGTTTGCGCGGGTATCGCAAGAATCTAAAGGGCGTACTCGGCACGCCTGATTTTTGTTGGAAACGTCGGAAGATCGCAGTGTTTTGCGACTCCTCTTTTTGGCATGGTTTCAATTGGTCGGAGGAAAAGAATAAAATAAAAGTAAGAAAAGGTTTTTGGCTCAAGAAAATTGAAGATAACATACGAAGAGATAAAGCAATCACGATACGCTTGAAGCAAGATGGGTGGAAAGTTTTTCGTTTTTGGGATTTCGAAATAAAAAAAGATACGTCGACTTGTGTTAAAGAAATCGCCCGTGTTTTGTTACGAAAAAAAGAAGCTACAAATACTGGCGAAGGTAATAAATACGGCTAACCAGTCGCTACACCCGACCTTTAAAGTGGCGGGTGAGCTCTGCGTTCGCTGAAAAGAATATGGCCGATATTTCACAAGACTGTGACGCCCTGATCAGAACACTGCGAGAGCTGTTCAACCACGACGGCAGCTATCCAGAAAGCGAGATCCTGCGGGCTGCACAAGCGCGAATTGAGCAAGTCGGCTATGACAACTGGAATGGTGGCACCGACATCTATGGACTATACCTCGAAGTGCCCACAGACATCTATGCAACCTACGAAGCAAACCTGAAGACCGTTGAAGAGACAATCAAGGAAAAGCTTCGACCCATCCTGCGGAAATATCCGAACACTTGGATTGGAGAGGTCGTTGTTTCGCCCCTACTGATTACTACGACACAGACGCCAATCCAACCGCATCAGATCTCCAACACGGATGTGCTCACAGCACTCGATGCACAGAGAAATCTAATGATATCCGTCTCCACTGGCGGCCCCCGCATCGAGACTGTTAACCACGACTACAAGGAGCGGCGCGAGTTGATTCACACCGGGCTAGCAGAGAGAGAAATTGAAGACCCCAACCCGTACTCCGATCTCTGGGAATGGTACGGCAAATGGAGCAGCGGAGACCTTCCCTCCTACCAGTCACGAAGGAACTACATCAACGGGCTGTTCGGTCCGGTGGCGAAAGCGCTCAAGCAAGGCGAAATAACGCCAACACAGATAATCTTCACTGGACCCACTGGATGGACTCGTGTTGACCGAACCCTTGGCGAGATAAGAACGCGCCTCGCGCAAGCGAAAACTGAGGAGCAGTTTCAAGCCGTTGGATTGCTCTGCCGAGAAACTCTAATATCACTAGCCCAGACGGTCTACAATGCAGGTGCGTATCCCACCGAGGATGGTGTCATCCCAAGCTCAACTGACGCGAAGAGAATGATCGACGCCTATCTCGCGGCAAAGCTACCCGGCCAAACAAATGAAACCGCACGCCGACATTCAAAATCATCATTGGACTTCGCCAACGAAGTCACGCACAGGCGGACGGCGGACTTCCGAGCGGCTGCGATGTGTGCCGAGGCTACTACGGCAGTTGTGAATTTGATCGCCATTATTTCGGGACAAAGAGACCCGCAGACATGATGAACAGCGAACAAGGCGGGCGACACGTACGCGAAACCCGCGGCGGGTTTCGCGCCGGTCACCGCAGACGTCATACTATTACAAAATTACCAAAATGATAAATACGGCAATTAATTTGTTCCAGAAATTCAGCAATCGAGAACTTGCTATTGCAATATGGATACTCATAGCCGTCATCTGGGCGCTTTCCCAACCCAAACTCAGGAAATCATTATTTCAAGTATTAAAAGCATTTTTCGCATGGAAACTTGCAATTTCATACGTGATAATGTTCTCGTACATTACTCTTATGATAATTCCTCTGAATGCAGTTGGTATTTGGAAATTGCCCCATTTACAAATCACTATCCTATGGGTTTTGTACGTTGCATTTGTCATGCTATTTGAATTTTCAAAGGCAAGTAATCAGAACTTCTTTAAAGACGCCATCAAAGACAACATCAAAGGTTTGATCGTTCTCGAATTCCTTATCAACTTGTACGTATTTGATTTATGGGTTGAGCTATTCCTCGTGCCAGTTTTTGTCATTTTAGGAGGAATGATAGCCATTGCCGGGACAGATAAAAAATACGAAATAGCAAAAAAACTTTTAAACTACATCATGGCTTTTATTGGTTTAGCCTTTACAAGCTATGCCATCTATATGGTGGTTACCGATTTTAAGCACTTTGCTACCTTTAAAAATTTAGAAAACTATTATCTACCTATCTTGTTTTCAATCATGTTCCTGCCATTCGTGTATTTTGCGGCGCTATATGCAGGTTACGAATCTCTATTTGTCAGGCTTCGATTCTTTGTCAGGGATGTAGCGTTATTGAAATATGTGAAAAAGAAAACAATACTTGCTTTCGGCACAAATCTATGGGTGTTGAATAAATGGTCTAAACATATCAATACCTTACGGTTTAAGGATAAAAAAGAAGTTGATGAAGCAGTTCGAGATTTCAAGAGTGCAAAATCATGAAATAAAAGGAAAAAAGGTATAACAACCGGCTCAACCTGACCGCGAGAAGCGCGGTGGCGCTATGCGGGAAAC
Organism: Candidatus Aminicenantia bacterium; assembly: GCA_041479905.1. Classification (GTDB taxonomy): domain Bacteria; phylum Acidobacteriota; class Aminicenantia; order Aminicenantales; family Saccharicenantaceae; genus RBG-16-66-30. Next base: position 27,207 of record JBGOYY010000009.1, on the reverse strand, counting down.
TCGTTGGCGCGGCAGGTTAGCCGAAGCGTTAGATGGCAAATAGAAATAGACGCAGGAAGAAACTATGAATCATAACGGCAACAACATCGAATCCCGGCTCTGGGACGCGGCGGATGAACTGCGGGCCAATTCCAAGCTGAAGTCCTCGGAATACTCCGTGCCGGTGCTGGGGCTGGTCTTTCTGCGCTATGCCGCCCACAAGTTCCAGGCGGCGGCGAAGGAACTGACCGGACAAGGTGGCGGGCGACGGAAGATCGGCCCGGCGGACTACCAGGCCCGGGGCGTGCTCTACTTGCCCGAGGTGGCGCGTTTCTCGGCGCTGATCCAACTGCCCGAAGGGGCCAACATCGGCGCGGCCATCAACGACGCCATGCGCGCCATCGAAGAGGAGAACCCCGACCTCAAGGACGTCCTGCCCAAGACCTACAACCGCTTCGAGAACGCCCTACTCAAAGAGCTGCTCAAGACCATGAACTCCGTCCCCATGGACATCGAGGGGGACGCCTTTGGCAAGATTTACGAATACTTCCTCGGCCACTTCGCCATGAGCGAGGGCCAGAAGGGCGGCGAGTTTTTCACCCCCACCGCCATCGTCCAGCTCATCGTCGGCATCATCGAACCGTTCCACGGCCGCATCTTTGACCCGGCCTGTGGTTCCGGCGGCATGTTCGTGCAGAGCGCCCGTTTTGTGACCGAACACCAGAAGAACCCCGGCGCCGAGCTGAGCGTCTACGGCCAGGAGAAGGTGGCCGAGACCGTCCGGCTGGGCAAGATGAACCTCGCCGTGCATGGTCTGGCCGGCGACATCCGCCAGGGCAACGCCTACTACGAAGACCTGCACCGCTCCACCGGCAAGTTCGATTTCGTGATGGCCAATCCGCCCTTCAATGTAGACCGGGTGGACAAGGACCGGCTCAAGGACGACCCGCGCTTCCCATTCGGCCTGCCCCGGACGGACAACGCCAACTATCTCTGGATTCAGCTCTTCTACAGCGCCCTCTCCGACACCGGCCGCGCCGGATTCGTCATGGCCAACTCCGCCTCCGACGCCCGCGGCTCGGAGCTGGAGATCCGCCGCCAACTCATAGAAGCCCGCGCCGTGGATGTGATGGTGGCCGTCGGCTCCAACTTCTTCTACACCGTGACCCTGCCCTGCACCCTCTGGTTCTTCGACCGGGGCAAGCGCAAGACCGCCCGCGCCGCTAAAGTGCTCTTCATTGACGCCCGCCACCTCTACCGCCAGATCGACCGCGCCCACCGCGACTGGACCCCGGCGCAGATCGAGTTCCTGGCAAACATCGCCCGGCTCTACCGGGGTGAAGCCGTCGAGAACCTGCATGACAGCGCCGACCTGCTGGCCGAACACTTCGGCAAGAAACCCAAGTATGTCGATGTGGCGGGCCTGTGCAAGGTGGCGACGCTCTCCGAGATCAAAGTCCAGGGCTGGAGCCTCAACCCCGGCCGCTATGTGGGCGTGGCCGCCCGCGCCGAAGAGGACTTCGATTTCAAGGAGCGGCTGGGGGAGCAGAACGAGGAACTGGAAACCCTCAACGCCGAGGCTCGCGAACTGGAAGCGCGGATCGCAGAGAATGTGGTCAAGCTGTTGGAGGGGGAGTGATGGCCGGCAAAAAGCATGACCTGGTGAAAATAGAACCTGTGCTGCCGGTTGCATCGCCCCCGCTTCTGGAAGACCTCCGCCGGTTGATCGAGGAAACCCGCCAAGGTGTTGCCGCCACGGTCAACGCTGCCCTGAGTTTGCTCTACTGGCGCGTCGGCAAACGCATTAACGAGGAAATTCTGAAAGGCGAACGGGCGGAGTACGGTAAAGAGATTCTTGCGACACTGTCGCAAGAATTGGTGCGTGACTATGGGAATGGGTTCGGTGAAAAAAATATGCGCCGCATGATCCAATTTGCCGAGGTATTCCCGGATGAGCGGATTGTCGTATCACTGATACGACAATTGAGTTGGACCCACATTATCGCGCTAATCCCCCTCGACAAACCTCTTCAGCGCGACTTCTATGCAGAAATGTGCCGTATCGAACGTTGGAGCGTCCGCACCCTGCGGCGGAAGATCGGCTCCATGCTCTACGAGCGTACCGCTCTGTCCAAGAAACCGGAGGAACTGGCCCGTATAGAACTCGACGCCCTGCGCGAAAAAGACAAACTCACCTCGGATCTGGTGTTTCGCGATCCCTATTTTCTTGATTTTCTGGGCCTGAAAGGCGCCTTTCAGGAAAAAGACCTGGAGGCGGCCATCATCCGCGAGATGGAAGCCTTCATCCTGGAGTTGGGCATCGGCTTCTCCTTTGTCGCCCGCCAGAAACGCATTACCGTGGACGAGGATGACTTCTACCTCGACCTCCTCTTTTTCCACCGCAACCTGCGCCGTCTGGTCGCCATCGAGCTGAAACTGGACAAGTTCCGGCCCGAGCACAAAGGGCAGATGGAGCTCTATCTGCGCTGGCTGGACAAATACGAGCGTAAGCAAGGCGAGGAGGCGCCCCTGGGCATGATCCTTTGTGCCGGCAAGAAACAGGAGCAGATCGAACTGCTGGAATTGGGCAGCTCCGGCATCCATGTCGCCGAATACCTCACCGCCCTGCCGCCCCGAAAGTTGCTCGGCGAAAAACTGCACCGGGCGATTGCCTTGGCCCGGGAGCGGTTGGGCGGGAAAATAGAGGAGAAGGAGTAATGGAAAATTCGGGACAAAGAATGGCGAATAAACTGGAAACCCTCAACGTTGAGGCTCGCGAACTAGAAGCGCGGATCGCCGAGAATGTGGCCAAGTTGTTGGAGGGGGAGTGATGGCGAAGACCTTCAACTATACGACATTCAGTAATTTCGTGACGCTACAAAGAGGTTTTGACCTCCCAAAACAGGACCGAGAACCTGGGGTATTTCCTGTGGTGGCTTCAACTTCCGTTCAAGACTATCACATTGAATACAAAGTAAAACCGCCTGGCGTTGTTACTGGACGAAGCGGATCTCTTGGTTCGGTACAATATCTTGAGAAACCATTTTGGCCGTTGAACACTACGCTCTGGGTCAAGGATTTCAAAGGCAATGACCCCAAGTTTGTTTTCTATTTATTACAGACTCTCGGCTTGGAGCGCTACAACTCTGGGGCTGGTGTACCAACATTAAATCGCAACCATCTGGACGGTCTGGATGTTGCTATCCCCCCCCTCCCCACGCAGCGGAAAATCGCGGCGACTCTCTCGGCCTACGACGACTTGGTCGAGAACAACCTGCGGCGGATCAAGATTCTGGAGGAGATGGCGCAGAACCTCTACCGCGAGTGGTTCGTCAAGTTCTGCTTCCCTGGTCATAAGCAAGTCCGTTTTGTTGATTCCCCTCTCGGCAGGATTCCGGAGGGGTGGGAGGTGAAAGCGATGCCCGATGCGGTTACCGTTCGACCAGCGCTTCCAGTGCCCAAGAACGGACAAATCCCATTCGTCGCAATGGGAAGTTTGTCGGAGAATTCGATGCTTATCTGTGAGATCGAATATCGACCAAAAGCCAGCGGAGCGCGTTTCCAAAATGGCGATACCCTCTTCGCACGAATCACGCCGTGTCTGGAAAATGGTAAAACAGGGTTTGTTCAGTTCTTGCCAACCGATAACACTGTCGCCTGTGGCTCGACGGAGCTCATCGTCCTCCGCTCCAAAACGGTATGCCCGGAATACGTCTATCTTATGGCCCGCAGTGAGCTATTCCGTGATAACGCCATCAAGAGTATGTCCGGCGCTACGGGTCGCCAACGCGTCCGCGAAGAATGTTTTGATCAATTTCTCTTAGCACAACCTCCTGACGCGATCCTCGAACGTTTCCAGATGACCACGCGCCTTCAATTCGAGATGATCCATTCATTGAATTACCGAAATCAGACCCTCCGCCGCACCTGCGACCTGCTGCTGCTCCGGCTCATCTCCGGCGAGGTGGATGTATCGGAACTGGACATTGCCGTTCCCGAGGAGGCCGGCGCATGACCCCTACCGGCTACACCGAAGACTCCCTGGTCGAGCAACCGGCCATCGTCCTGCTGGCGGAGTTGGGCTGGGAGACGGTCAACGCCTTCGGCGAGTTCGACCACGGCGCGAGCACGCTGGGCCGGGAGACCCGGGCCGAGGTCATCCTCACCGCCCGACTTCGCCCGGCCCTGCAGTGGCTTAACCCGGATGCGCCGCCCGAGGCCATCAATCAGGCCATCGAGGAACTGACCCGCGACCGCTCGCGCATGAGTTCGGTGGCCGCCAACCGCGAGATCTATCACCTGCTCAAAAACGGCGTACGGGTCCCCGTTCCCGATCCCGAGGGGAACGGCGAGACGGTGGAAGTGGTGCGGGTGATTGATTGGGATGAACCAGCCAACAACGACTTTCTGCTCTGCTCGCAGTTCTGGGTCACGGGCGAGATGCACACCCGCCGCGCCGACCTGGTGGGCTTCGTCAACGGCCTACCGCTGGTCCTGATCGAACTGAAGGCCGCACACCGCCGCCTGGAGACCGCCTTCACGGGCAACCTGCGCGACTACAAGGACACGGTGCCGCAGCTTTTCTGGCCCAATGCCCTGGTTATCCTTTCCAACGGCAGCCAGAGCCGGATGGGCAGTATCACCGCCGGCTGGGAACACTTCGCCGAGTGGAAGAAGGTGGACAGCGAGGACGAGGCGGGCCGGGTCTCGCTACAGACCATGCTGCGCGTCTGCGAACCGAAGCGGTTGTTGGATCTGGTGGAGAACTTCACCTTGTTCCAGGAAGCGCCCGGAGGGCTGATCAAGCTGACGGCCAAGAATCACCAGTACTTGGGCGTCAATAACGCGCTGGAGGCCCTGGCCGACATCCGTCAACGGGAGGGCAAGCTGGGGGTGTTCTGGCATACCCAGGGTAGTGGCAAGAGCGTGGCGATGATGTTCTTCGCCCAGAAGGTGCTGCGCAAGATTCCGGGCAACTGGACCTTCGTGGTGGTCACCGACCGGCAGGAGCTGGACGGGCAGATCTACAAGCACTTCGCCTCGGCGGGAGTGGTGACTGAAGGCCGCGCCCAGGCGGAAAGCAGCAGGCACTTGCGGCAGTTGCTCAGCGAGGATCATCGCTATGTCTTCACCCTGATCCACAAGTTCCGCACCGAGCAGGGCGAGGCGCACCCGATGCTCTCCGAGCGGCGGGACATCATCGTCATCACCGACGAGGCCCATCGCAGCCAGTACGACACCCTGGCGCTCAACATGCGCACGGCTCTGCCCAACGCTGCTTTTCTGGCTTTTACCGGTACGCCGCTGATTGTGGGCGAGGAGAAGACCCGCCAAGTCTTCGGCGATTACATCAGCGTCTACAATTTCCAGCAATCGGTGGTCGATGGCGCGACGGTGCCGCTCTATTACGAGAATCGCATCCCTGAACTGCAACTGGTCAACGAGAACCTCAACCAGGACATGGAATGCCTGCTGGAAGAGGCGGAGCTGGACGAAGCCCAGGAATCGAGGTTGGAGCGGGAGTTTGCCCGAGAGTACCACTTGATCACGCGCGACGACCGGTTGGAGGCGGTAGCCAAAGATCTGGTAGAACATTTCACCGGGCGAGGCTTTCAGGGTAAGGCCATGGTGGTCTGCATCGACAAGGCCACGGCCATCCGCATGTACGACAAGGTGAAAAAGCACTGGGGGGCCAAGATCGCGACGTTACAGCTGGAACGTGCTGGTGTCATCGGCGATGCCCGGCGAGAGCTTGAAGAACGGATCGCTCGGATGAAAGAGACCGACATGGCGGTGGTGGTTTCCCAGGGGCAGAACGAGATTGCCGCGATGGCCGAGAAGGGACTGGACATCCGCCCGCACCGCAAGCGCATGGTGGAGGAAGATCTGGAGACGAAGTTCAAGGACCCGGACGACCGCTTCCGGCTGGTCTTTGTATGCGCCATGTGGATGACCGGCTTCGATGTGCCGAGCTGTTCGACCCTCTACCTCGACAAACCGATGCGTAACCATACGCTGATGCAGACCATCGCCCGGGCCAACCGGGTCTATCCCGGCAAGGTGAGCGGCCTGATCGTGGACTATGCGGGGGTGTTCCGCAACTTGGAGCGGGCGCTGGCCATCTACGGCGCGGGCGGCGGCGGTGATAAGCCGGTGGAGGACAAGGCCGCGTTGGTGGCGAAGTTGCGGCAGGCGTTGGCAGAAACCCGGGGCTTGTGTCGGGAACAAGGGGTGAACCTTGCGGCCATCCAGACTGCTGAAGGATTTGCCCGCGTCGGCCTGCTCGGTGACGCCGTGGAAGCATTGGTGAGGTCCGAGGAGATCAAACGCCGCTATCTCGATCAGGCCAATAACGTGCAGCGGCTCTACCAAGCCGTACTGCCCGACCCGGCTGCCCAGTCCTTCGCTGCTGAGGTGACGCCCATGCAGGTCATCGCCGATAAAATACGCGCGCTGACACCGCCGGCGGACATCTCCCAGGTCATGCAGCAGGTGGAAGGACTGCTCGATCGGTCGATTGCCACGGAGGGCTATATCATCCGCGAGGTAAGCCATCCCTATGGCGACGAGCATTGGATTGACCTGAGCAAAATTGACTTCGAGTCCCTGGCCGGGAAATTCAAGACGAGCCGCAAGCGCACCATGAACGAGAAACTCAAGGGGACGGTGGCGCAGAAGCTCATGGCCATGGTGCGGCTCAATCGCACGCGTATGGATTATCTGGAGCGATTCCAGGCGATGATCGACGCCTACAATGCGGGCAGCCTCAACGCCGAGGAGTTCTTCCAGCAACTGGTGGCCTTCGCCCGGAGCCTGAATGAAGAAGAACAACGGAGCGTGGGCGAACAATTGAACGAAGAAGAACTCGCGCTTTTTGACCTCTTGACCAAGCCGCAGATTGAATTGAGCGCTGCGGAGCGGGACAAGGTGAAGGCCACGGCCCGAGAGCTGTTGGCCACGCTCAAGGCGGGGAAATTGGTGCTCGATTGGCGCAAGCGCCAACAGGCCCGCGCCGAGGTGCGTGTGACCATCGAGAAACTGCTGGACCAGGGCTTGCCGAAGGTCTACACGCCGGAACTATTCGAGCAAAAAACGACGGCTGTGTTCCAGCACGTCTATGACGCCTACTATGGTGCGGGGCGCAGTGTGTATGCGGCGGCATGAAGAAGCCGTCTAACAAGGCGCTGCACCGGACGGCTGTTGCGCCGCCGGTGAGCCGTGACGTTAGCCAGAGAGATCATATGGATAAATCGGAGCAGCGTATTCACCTCTGTGTGGCATGTGAACTACTAGAGAGGCGAAATGGAGATCGAAATGAAAGACATCGCAAAGTGCACGGTGTGCGGAGCCTGGTCGATAGGCTTTGACCCGGTTTATACAGTCCGCATAAACCCGAAAGCTCTATGTTGAAAGATGGAGGTAAGCAATTGAAATCAAAGGCGATGGACGAAGGATAAAACCCAGGTGGCCATCCAAATGAACAAACCCCCAGCTGAAATCAAAGACCAACCCGCTGGTGGAAAGACTGCCGCATTCTATTTTATTCGTCTCGGAAGCGCTATCCCGATAGTCTTCTTTATAACGACATTTATTTGCGGACTTATACTCGGCAATTACAATCACTTATCCAGAATGGTAAGTGAATTGGGCGCTCTAGGAACAAGATCTCAATACGTATTCTCGGCTGGACTGCTTTTATGTTCAGCATTAAGCGTACTGTTCGTCATTGGATTATACGGAAAATGCGGAGCAACCGGAATAAGCATCATGCCGGTAATTTTGCTCTTATCCTATTCAATATCGATTGCCGGAGCTGGGATTTTTCCCTTGCCCCTTAGATTACATCTCATCATGGGCATGCCTTCCATTCTATTGATCCTTTCCCCGTTATTGAGTCTATTGTTATGGAGCAAGAGTCGAAAATTATCGTACATTAAAACAATGTCTATAATAAGTCTTTTTGTAATGTCGTTAGGCCTCTTGGCATTTCTGCCAAACATTTTAAGCGGTTATCCCGGATTAAAGCAGCGCTTTTTCCATGTTGGCTGGTCTATTTGGTTTATCTATTTGAGTTATATTTTCACCAAAATAAGTCGATGAAAGCACTAGAATATTTAAGGAATCTGAAAAAGGCCGCGGATGGACGGGGCCGGACCTCTTGTGATATAAAACTCTCGAGGAAAGGCCATGAGCGGTAACGTTTACGACGAACTCAAAGAACGCGGCTTCGTCGCCCAGGTGTCCGACGAGGGCGCCGTCCGGAAGATGCTCGGGGAAAAGCCCATCACGTTTTACGTGGGTTTCGACAGCACGGCCGCGAGCCTCCACGCCGGGAGCCTCGTACCCATCATGGCCATGGTCCACCTCCAGCGGGCCGGCCACCGGGTCATCGCCGTCGTCGGCGGCGGGACGACCATGGTCGGCGACCCGAGCGGCAAGACCGAGATGCGTCAGATGCTCGACGAAGCCACTATCCGGGCCCAGGGCCAGGCCCTCCATTTCCAGCTGGCCCGCTACCTCCGCTTCGACGGGACGAACTCCATCGCCGTGGATAACGCCGACTGGCTCCTGCCGCTGAACTACATCGCCTTTCTGCGCGACATCGGCCGGCACTTCAGCGTCAACCGGATGCTGGCCGCCGAAGCCTACAAGCTCCGGCTCGAGAAGGGCCTGTCCTTCATCGAGTTCAACTACCAACTCCTCCAGGCCTACGACTACCTGACGCTCTACCGGAAATACGGCTGCACCCTGCAGATGGGCGGCGACGACCAGTGGGGCAACATCCTCGCCGGCGTCGACCTCATCCGCCGGGTCGAAGGCGGGACGGCCGAGGCCCTGACCTTCCCCCTCCTGACCACGGCGTCGGGGGCCAAGATGGGCAAGACCGCTCAGGGCGCCGTCTGGCTCGACGCCGCGCTGTTCGGTCCCTACGATTTCTACCAGTATTGGGTCAACTGTGACGACCGGGACGTCGGCCGCTTCTTGAAGATCTTCACCCTCCTGCCGCTCGACGAGGTCCGCCGGTTGGAGTCGCTCAAGGACAGCGAGGTCAACGAGGCCAAGCGCATCCTGGCGTTCGAAGCGACGAAGATCACGCACGGCGAGAAGGCCGCGGAAGAGGCCAGATCTGCTACGGCCGCGGCTTTCGGCGGCAAGACGGTTAATCCCAATCCGGCGACAGGGCAATTCGGCACGGGCGATATCACCGTCCTTCCGACGACGGCCGTCCCGCGCGCCCGGCTCGAAGCCGGCATCAGCCCGGCCGAGCTCTTCACCGAGGTCGGCCTGACGCCTTCGCGCCGCGAAGCGAAAAGGCTCGTCGAGCAGGGCGGCCTCTATGTCAACGACGAGCGCATCGATACGGTCGAGCGTCTCGTGACCGTCAAGGACCTCGGCCCCGACGGCGGCATGCTCCTTAAGGCCGGCAAGAAGAAATTCCACCGCGTCGTCGCCGGCTGAAAAGCCCGAGAAATCCTTTGCGTTGCCCGCCCATCTGTGGTTAAATATCGGGATGTTTCCCGAAAACCCAAGGAGAATCGCATGAAGAACATGTTCGTTTTAGCCCTGATCTCGACGCTGCTCCTCGCCGGCTGCGCCCCGAAAGCCGAGAAAGTCGTGCTCAAGGAAGGCACTCCGGCTTACGCTCTGGCCAAGGACCTCGCGGCGGTCATGCCCGCGCTCGGCCCGGACAAGGTCACCCTCCTCGTCGAGGGCAAGGGTCTGGCGATCACGGCCGCCGAGGTCATCCAGGCCATCCAGGACAACCTGGGGACCCGGACCGCCCAGCTCAAGAGCGTCGACGCCGGACAGCTGAAGAACATCATCGAACAAGGGGCGACCCAGCTCGCCGAGCGCAAGCTCCTTCTCGCCGCGGCCGCCGGGGCCAAGACGGTCGTCCCGGCCGAAGAGGTCGATAAGGCCCTGCAGGCCCAATATGCCCAGGCCGGCGGGGAGCCCGCTTTTCTCGAGGCCCTGAAAGGCGCGGAGATCTCGATCGACCACGTCAAAAAGAGCGTCCAAGAGACCTTGGTCATCAACAAGTACCTCGAAGGTATCGCCGCGGGCAAGGCCAAGGTCACCGAGGAGGACATCCGGAAGGCCTACCAGGAGGAGACGGCCGGCGACAAGACCGCATCCGTGCGCCACATCCTCCTGCTGACCCAGGGCAAGACCGAGGCGGAAAAGGCCGAGGCCCGCAAGAAGATCGAGGACATTCTCGTGAAGGCCAAGGCGGGTGAGGATTTCGCCGCCCTGGCCAAGCAGTTCTCCGAGGACCCCGGCTCCAAGGACAACGGCGGCCTGTATGAAAACTTCGGCCGCGGCCAGATGGTCAAGCCGTTCGAAGACGCGGCCTTCTCCGTCCCGGTCGGCCAGATCAGCGGGGTCGTCGAGACGTCCTACGGCTACCACATCCTCCAAGTCGTCGACCGCAAGAAGGAAACCCGGCCCTTCGAAGAGGTCCGGGCCGAGATCGAATCGCGGCTCAAGGACGCGAAACAGGGAACGATCGTCGAGGACCACATCAAGAGTCTCAAAGACAAAGCGGGGTTCAAACTGATCAATTTATAGATAGGGGGTTTGCCAAAATAGCCTCGGCCTGCCATACTGGATACGGGAACGCGGCAATGCGTCCCGACATCCGTCTCGAATGTGGAGGCAATATGAAAAGACTGATAACGGTACTCGTGATCGCGGCTTTCGCGGGTTTACTCGCACTTCCCCAGCCGGCCGCCGCCAGCATCCAGTTCGGCATCAAAGCCGGCGGAAACATGGCCAAGCCGACTCGCGCCGATGCCGACGACCCCATGGCCACGCTGAAATCCAGGGTGGGCTTCACGGGCGGCATCTTCTTCGCGTTCAACTTCGGCAGCGTTCTGACCATCCAGCCCGAAATCCTCTACACGATGAAGGGGGCGAGTTACGTGGCCCTGGACGACAGCTACACCGACAAGCTCTATGCCGATTACATCGAGATCCCTATTCTCTTGAAACTCAGGATCCCCTTGCCGATCATCCAGCCCTTCATTTTCGCCGGGCCGTCCTTGGGCTTCAAGCTTAGCGAGAAGCTCGAACGGGACGGCGTTCCGTTGACCGACGTCCTTCTCAAAAACAACGACTACGGCGCCGTCTTCGGGGCCGGCCTGAACCTGGGGCGGAACTTCATGATCGACGTCCGTTACAGCCTGGGCCTGCAGAAAGTCTACGACACGTTGCATGGGACGATCGAGCCCGACATCAAGAACGGCGTCTGGGCAGCGACCATCGGCATCGCCTTCTAAGCGGCTTTTCGTCGGAAACGGCAAAGGCGCTTCCGCCGGGCGGAGGCGCCTTTTGTATTTTGCCCGGGGGCACCCCAAGAAGGGCGCCGGGCGGGCCGGACAGTCGACGATGAAGACGCGGCCCCCTTTTTCCGACTAGCCAAGATGGGGAGATGAGAAAACGGCCCTTCCCTCACCCCCCGGGGGGGCGATAATCCCCGGGCGAATCCTCCTCGGGGGGGATTGCCGGGAAACGCCTGGGCTGGCAGAGTAGGGGCGTGGACGCGAGAGACGCGTCCGGATATCCGCTATACCAGGAGGCAATATGAAAAGATTGACGACTGTTCTCTTGATCGCAGCTTTCGCGGGTCTCTTCGCCCTTCCCCAAACGGCCGCAGCCGGCGTCCAGTTCGGCATCAAGGCCGGCGGGAACATGGCCAAGCCGACCGGCGCCGACACACAGGACATTAATGGAACCCTGAAAAACAGAATAGGTTTCATCGGTGGTATTTTCCTGGCGTTCAACTTCGGCAAAGTCGTGACCATCCAGTGGGAAGTCCTGTACACGATGAAGGGGGCGACCTATATTTCTCTCGACGACACGTTCACGGAGAAGCTCTACGGCGATTACATCGAGATCCCCCTGCTTCTGAAGCTCCGGATTCCCCTGCCGATTGTCCAGCCCTTCGTCTTCGCCGGTCCTTCTGTAGGCTTCAAGCTTAGTGAGAAGCACGAAGGGGACGGCGTTCCGTTGAGCGATACGCTTTTTAAGAACAACGACTACGGAGCCATCTTCGGGGCCGGCCTGAACCTGGGTCGCAATTTTATGGTTGACGCCCGTTACAGCCTGGGTATACAGAAGGTGTACAACATTGTTGAAGGGTACCAGCCCGACATCAAGAACGGCGTCTGGTCGGCGACGATCGGCATCGCGTTCTGAGACAACGGCCAGCCTGTAAACTTATCGACGACCAAGGCGTCTCCGCCGGGCGGAGGCGCCTTTTTTTCTTTTCCTAATTCCGGGGCTCATCCGACGACGATTGAAGCCGGCGCCGAAATGTCGTCTTGCCGCGTCCGGTCAGTCGACGATGAAGACCCGGGCCCCTTTCTCCGAGTAACCGAGATGGGGGTTCGCCTCGTCATCCCCGGCGGCGAAACTCATCCCTGGCCCGAGGCGGAAATTCCGGCCGTCCTTGAGGACGACGCCGAACTCGCCTTCCAAGACGTAGAAAACATGGCCCCGCGGGCACCAGTGGTTGGAGCGGTAGCCCGCCGAATAGTCGACGACCCTGGCCCGGACGTTGCCGGATTCGAAAACCCGCCAGAAGGATGTCCCGGTCTCGCCCTCATGCTCGACGGGCGCGATGGACTGAAAATCCGTCACCGTGAAGGGCACGTCGGCAATTTTCATGGTCGGCTCCTCCTGGGCGGCATCAGCGGATATACAGGTAGATGTAATGGTCTTCGCCGTTCTCGTCCTTGACCGTTTCGCTTTGGACCTGCTTTTCCTCCCAGCCGGGGATGGTGTAGTTGTGGCAGACGACCCGGCTCTTGGGCCGGAGCTGGGCCTCGAGGAGGGGCCGCATCAGGGCGTTCGATTCGGGCAGAAGGTAGAGGCTGACGACCGTCGCTTCCGAGATATCGGCCTTCGTCGCGTCCATGCAGATGAACTTGACCTGCCGTTCGACCCCCGCGGACTTGGCGTCCCGCTCCGACTCCTCGATCATGGCCTTGTCGATGTCGATGCCGACGCCGCGGACGCCGTACCGGCGGGCCGCCGTGATGACGATGCGGCCGTCGCCGCAGCCGATGTCGTAAAGGACGTCCTTGCCGGACAGGGAGGCAAGCTCGAGCATCCGGTCGACGATGGGCTGGGGCGTCGGCACCCAGGGGGCGAGGTCGACGGCGTCGGCCCGGCCGTGGGAGCCGAGAAAGAGCTCGATCGTCGTCCCTTCGTCGTAGCGGAAGGAATAGGGACTGCCCGGGTCGAGGGAGTAGATCGCGTCCTTCCGGCCCGTGTTGAATTCGATTTCGAGAGGCGTCGCGGTCCGGAAGCGGTCGATGGTCCCGGGCGCGATCTCGCGCGTCTCGCGCGCCTCCGGCTTGCCGGAGGGGTAGATCTTGTAGGCGACCGGACTCTCGGTGACGTTGCGGACCGTCGTCTCCCTGACCCGGACATCGTCGGCCGTCTGCGGGGCGGCGGGGGCAGGCTCGGGCTGGCGGCGGGAACAGGAGGACGGTAAAAGCGCCAGGGCGGCGAGGACCAGGACGACGGCGGGGACGAACTCGGGTCTGCGCTTCATCGGAGCACCTCTCACGACCAGGATTCTAGTAGTTTTTTGGATTATTTCGCCGGCCCCTTCTCCGCCTCCTGGAGCGCCTTGATGTCGATCGTCGCTACCTTGCCCAGACTCGAGAGGGGCTTGTCGAACTTCTTCTCGTCGCCGACGACGACGAGGATCATCTTCGCGGGGTCCATATACTTCCGGGCCGCGTCCTGGATGTCGGCTTTGGTCACCTTGCGGATGCTGTCGATGTAGGTTTCGAGGTAGCTGTCCGGATAGCCGTCGAGCTTGAGGCTCATGAATTGGGCCAGGATCTGGCTTTTCTGTTCGAACCGGAAGACGAAGCTGTTGATGAGGGAGTTCTTGGCCGTCGTGATTTCCTCGTCCGTCACGGGGGTCGTCTGCATGTCCTTGATGATGCCCTTGATCGTCTCGACGGCCTCGACGAACTTGGCCGCCTTGAGCTGGGAGCCGATCTGGAAAGTGCCTCTGTTCTTTCCGGTCCCCTCGTTGACGCCGCCGTAAATCCCGTAGGTCAGGCCGCGGTTCGAGCGCAGCTCTTTCATCAGGCGGGCCGTGAAGCCGCCGCCGCCCAGAATGTCGTTCATGACCTCGACCTTGAACTCGTCCGGGCTTTTCTGGGTGATGCCCAGGTGTCCCATGTAAACGTTCCCTTGGGGCGTGTCCTTGGAGGCATAGTAGATGGTCCCGTCGGCCTTCTCGACGGGAGGAGCGACCTCCGGGAACGTCACCTTCTTTTTGGCCCAGCCGCCGAAGGCTTTCTCCAGGACGGCCTTGGCCTCGCTCATCGAGAGGTCCCCCGTGATGCCCAGGGCGAAATTATTGGGAGCGCTATATCTCTTGTAAAAGGCAACGAGGTCGTCTCGAGTGACGGCTTTGACCGAGGCCGGCGTGGACCTCCGTCCGAAAGGCGTATCCGCGCCGTAGAGCTTTTCGTTGAAGAGGAGCATGGCCACTTGCATGGGCTGGTCCCACCGCCGCCGCATCCCCTCATAAGTCTGGTTCTTGGCCAGGTCGATCTTGTCTTGACGGAACTCGGGATTCATGAGGATGTCGGCATAGATCTCGATGAGCTTGGCAAAATCCTTTTTGAGGGAGATCCCGGATACGGTGAGATACTCATTGTTGACGAATGATTCGATCGAAGCGGCGATGAACTCGAGCTCTTCGTTGATCTGGTCTCCGGTGCGGGTCTTGGTGCCGCCGGTCCGAAGGACCTGGCCGACGAGGGAAGCCAGCCCGGTCTTATCGGCCGGCTCGCAGAAGTTTCCGCCCTTGATAAGCCCTCGGAGGGAAATGAGAGGCAGTTCCTTGTCCTCCATGTAAAAACACCGGATGCCGTTCGACAGGGTGAACATCACCGGCTTGGTCAGTTTGAATTTGAGTTCCGGCGCCGGGCCGAGCTCGCGCGGGTGTTTTTGGGCGGTGGCCGTCAGGACGAGGGCGGCGAGAACCGATCCAAGAACCAGTCCTTTGACGATTTTCTTGCTGTTCATGATCTTGCTCCCCTCAGTTCGCCTTGGCCTTCTTGACGAGGAAGGCCACGGTCCGGTTCTCCGGCGTTAGGTAGGTCTTGGCGAAATCCATGACGTCCGCAGCCGTAATGCCGGTCAGGATGTCCTTGTATTTAAGATAGAGTTTCCAGTCCCCGAAGAGCAGTTGATATCGGGTCAGCATCATCGCCAACCCCATATTCGAGCTCATCTGACGGATGTAGGAGGCCTCCCAGCTGTTCTTGACTTTCTGCAGTTCCCGCTCGCTGACGGGCTCCGCCTTGACCTTTTCGATGTGCTCGAGGATGGCCTTTTCCACTTCCTCGACGGTGTGGGGAAAGCGGGGCGTCGCGTTGAAGGTGAAGAGATTCGGGTAGCGGACGCCGCCGCCGCCGGCGCTCGCGCTGACGGAGACCGCGATCTGCTTCTCCTGGACGAGGTCCTTGTTCATTCGCGATGTCCGTCCGGAGGTCAGGATGCTGGCCAGCACGCTCGCCGCCGCGTCCTCCTTGCTCGGGAAGGTGGGCTTGTGGAAGCCCATCATGAGCATGGGCTCGGCGTCGAACTCGAACCGGACCCGCCGCTCGCCGAGCTGTTTCGGCTCGACCGTCCTCAGGACGGGCGGGTCTTCGCCCCGCGGGATGTCGCCGAAATACTTCTCGATCAGGGGCCAGGCTTTTTCCGGATAGACGTCGCCCGCGATGGCCAGGACGCAGTTATTAGGAGTGTAATACTTGTTCTTGAAGGCCCGGGCCTCCTCCAGGGTCACGGAGGCGATGTCCGAGGCCCAGCCCACGACGGGGTGGTTGTAGGGATGGGCGAGGAAGGCCGCCCCCATGAACATCTCGTTCAGCAGGCGCGCCGGGCTGGCGTCCGTCGTCTGCTTCCGCTCCTCCTGGATGACGCTCCGCTCGGTGTAGAACTCGCGCAGAACGGTGTTCCGGATCCGTTCGGATTCGATCAGGCAGAAAAGCTCGAGCTGGTTCGCGGGCAGGTTGATGATGTACATCGTCTGGTCCGTGCCCGTCCCGGCGTTGAGCCCGGTGCCTCCGACGTTGCTGTAAAGGACGTCGATCTCGTCCTTGACGATGAAATTTTTCTGCTCGGCCTCGAGCCGGGTCAGTTCCTCGCGCAGACGGGCCAGTTTTTCCTTGTCGGCCCGCTCGCCCTTGACGAGCTCCAGGCTCCATTCCCGGCCGACCTGGTTGACCTTTTCCATGATCGGCTTTTCCTTCTCGAAATCGGACGTCCCGATCCTGGGCGTGCCCTTGAAGGCCATGTGTTCGAAAAGGTGGGCGGTCCCGGTGATGCCCGGGATCTCGTCGACGGAGCCGACCTTGAAGCCGTAGATCGTGCTGAAGACGGGAGCGCCGTGCCTCTCGACGAGGATGACCGTCATCCCGTTCCCGAGAGTCCGGGAGTGGACCTTGTCCTCGAGGTTCTGGCCGGCCAGAAAGCTTCCGGCCATGGCCAGGGCCAGGAACAGGATGAACGAGTAACGGAATATTCTTGGATATTTCATCTTCTTCACCTCCGCCGTTCTTTTTTACTCCAGGAGAGGCGGGTTGTCAATTCGAGTGTCGCCGCCGGCCCCGGCCTTGCCAGGACCGGGACTGCCGGTTTCCAGCACCGGCACTGCAAAGCCGGTGGGAAGCCCGGCCAAGGCGCCCAAAAACGGCCGATAGAACGCGACTCCGGTGCACCCGACAAATGGAATCTCCCCCGGGAGCTCCGCCGGCAATTTTGGCCGTGACGGCGAACTTGAAAAAAAAACGGCCAGGTTGGATAATAGGGGTAGATCATCTCATCCGTGTAACGCGGGAACCGGCAGGACGTCGAACCCGGTCGAGCCCGCCACAGGAGGCCTTGATGCATAAACGAGTTCTCTCGAAATTCGCGGCCGGCGCCGTGACCATCCTCTTGACTGCCGGGTTGGCCATCGGCCAGGCCGGCCGCGGCGTCGCCAGGCTCGGCGGGACCGTCATCGACGCCGACGGCAAGCCCGTCGTGGGAGCCAAGGTGACCATCGTCTTCGACCAGACGGGCGGGAGCACCTTCGAGACGACGACCGATAAAAAAGGGGACTGGGGGATCATCGGCGTGGGAACGGGGAGCTGGGTCGTGACCGCCAATGCCAAGGGCTACCTTCCGGTTACCGTCAACGCTTATGTCCGCCAGCTCGACAAGAACCCCAAGGTCACTTTGAAACTGACCAAGCAGGCGGCGGGGTCGGGCGTCGTCCAGGACGAGACCACCTTCCAGACCCTGGAGGAGGGCAACGCCTTCTTCAATGACGGCAAATACGACACGGCGCTCACCATGTACGAGGAATTCCTGGCCAAGAACCCCGGGGCCTACCAGGTCCTCCTGAACATCGGAGACTGTTACCGGGAGAAGGGCGAGTACGACAAGGCTATCGAGAAGTACAACCAGCTCGTCGAGCAGGCGGCCGGCGACGTGACCATGGGAAAAAACCTGAGCGCCAAGGGCCTGGCCGCCATAGGGCTTTGCTTCATGAAACAGGGGAAACTCGCCGAGTCCCAGGACTACTTCAAGAAATCGATCGAGATGGCCCCCCAGGACGAGAACCTGCCCTATAACGTCGCCGAGATCTACTTTTCGAACCAGCAGATCGACGAAGCCATCCGCTATTTCGACATGGCCATCCAGATCAAGCCCGACTGGCCGGACCCGTACCTCAGGCTGGCCTACGCCTACCTCAACAAGGGCGACAATCCCAAGGCCGCCGAGAACCTGGAGAAGTTCATCAAACTCGAGCCGGAGACGGAGAGGACGGCCCAGGCCAAGGCCATCCTCGAAGCCATCAAGAAGTGAAGCGCCTCGAAGCTTCGCTCAAAAAATAACAACATCCAAAAAAAAGGCCCGCCCCCCGGAGGGGGCGGGCCTTGTGCTTCTGCGTGTGCTGCTGCTTCTGCTTTCTGCTTAGAACGAGAATCGGGCGCCGAGACGGAGGCTCCGTCTGCCGTACTGAGTGTTGTACTTGTACTCGCTGTCCGCGAAGCCGGCATAGCTGACGTCGGGCCGGTAGTACTGGTTGCGATCCACCCAGTACACCGTCCTGTACGTATAATTCGGAGCGGTGCCGTGTCGGGTGGTGTAAATCGTGTCCGGATTGTTGGCTTCTCCGTTGAGAAGATAAATATCCGGAATGCTCATGCCGCCGGATTGCCGGTTCATCGCATACCTGTAGTGCTGCCAGGTTCGGCAGTCGAGGATGTTGCTGACCTGTGCGTTCAGGGCGATGGTATACTTGCCGCCGATCTTGATGGCCCATTCGGCGAAGACATCGCCCCAGATGGTCCAGGGGAGACGGCCCAAATCAGCATAACCGTCGGGGTAGAAGTAGGAGTTGGTGAAGGGCAGCCGGCTGCTCATCGGGTTGCCGCTGCGGGCGTAGCCCGTGACGCCGACGGTCAGGCCGATCGGGAATGAATAGGAGCCGTACGCTTTGACGTAGTGCGTTCTGTCCTGAGGCAACGGCCCGTCGACCGGGGTCCCGTCGATTTCGTACATCATGAACCAGAGGTCGAACGAGCGCTCGACGTTCGGGGAGTTCCGGCCGAATTCGTCCGTGCTGGACAAGCCGCCGTAATTGCCCTTGGTCAAGCTCAGGGTGTAGTTGAGGCCGCCCTGCCAGTTGTGGCTGAACCTCTTCACCAAGTCGACGTTCATGGCATAATATTCTCTCTTGGCCTTGACCTGTGGCCAGTAATCCCAGGTTCCGGCGGGGAGGTCTGGATAATCGGTTCCGGGCCCGACGGTGATGGGAGGCAGGAGTTCGTTGAACTTTTCCACGATCCACGGGCTGCCGGGGTTGCCCTCGTAATACGACTCGCCCCCGGCCGTGCCGATGCCGATGTCCTCGATCGTCCGAATAAGGTGCTTCTGGACGAGCCGGACCGAAGCCGAAATGTCTTCCGTCAGCTTCTTTTCGACACCGAAGGAGATTTCTCTCTGACCGACGGGCTTCATGTCCGGCTGAAGGGTATCGAACGAGGGGATTCTCCAGTCGAGATGGCCCATGTACTGGCCGCCGGCTTCCTGGCTGGCCTGGTCAGGGATGCTGTTGGTGGCCCCGATTTGCAGCCAGTTCGGGTTATCAAGCTTGTAGTAGTCGGTGCTCCACTTATAGCCGCCGAACGCGCCTTCGGCGATGTACATCTTCATAACGTCATAATAGATGCCGAAGCTGCCGAAAACCTTCAAGCTCGAGTCGCCGAAGACATCATAAACGGCGCCGAGGCGGGGGGCGAACTTCTGGGCCCAGTGGAACCTGATCGGAACCATGTTCTCGGGTTCAACGGCTGTCGAGAAGGACGGGATGTACTCGGTTTCCGTCCGGAGGCCGGCGTTAAGGGTCAGCTTGCCGTTGATCGTCCAGGAATCCTGGAGGTAAATGGCCCAGGCGTCGCGGTGGGCGTCCCAGGTATAGCCGTAAGGGGAGTTCCAGCCGGAGATAATCTCATAGTTTCCGTACGTACCGCGGAATGGCGGAACACCATAGCCTTCGAGAGCGGAGCTCTCCTGGTCCCAATTAATGTTGACATGCGGGTAGGAGCTGCCGTCGTTTTGGCTCTCGACGTCGCGGATAAACTGGACGCCGGCCTTAAAGGCGTGTTCTCCGGCCATCGAGGCGTAGTAGCTGAGGTCGAGGTTGGTGGAGTATTTCTCGAATTTCTGGTGGTCGAACTTCGTCCAGGAACCGGCGTAATTGGCTGCGCCGGCTATGCGGGCCATGGTCGGATTGGCGACGAAGAACGGATCTTCCTTCGCCCCGCCTGCCCCGAACATGAGGTTATCTAAGTTGAAATAGATGGTCGTACCCGTGGGGCCGATCTGCTCGTTCTTTTGGCCATGCTGGTGGTAGCCGCCGCGCAAGCTGACGAGGAAGTTATTGCTGGCGCTGTAGTCGGCCGTAAAGGCGGCGCTCCAGTTCGGGTAGTCGCGGCCCGTGAGCCCATAGGTATAGGCCTTTTGGTCGCTGCCGAGGATGGTGGGGATGGAGCCCCTGTAATTGGACCAGTTATCGACCGCGGAGGCGGACAGCCGCAGGCCCTTCAAAGGCGCGGCCGTGAGCTTGACCGAGCCGTTCATGGCCAGGTCCTTTCTGTAGAACGGATAGAGCGGCTTGGGATCGCCCGGATTGACGACATCGCTGTTGAAGAACCGATTGGCGTACGTTCTGGAGTAGACCGGGTTGAAGGACGTGAAGAACCACAGCCGGTCCTTCAGGATGTAGCCGCCGATGTTGAAGACGCCTTCGAAGCGCTTGTAATCATCCCGCGACCTGCCTTGGTTGAAATAGAGAGTGTCGTCGTTGACGTACTGGGGAATGTTGCTGTTATTCGGATCCCAGCGGAAATACGTGTTGGCCTTGGCGACCATTAACATGGAGCCGCCGTCGTTGAAGCCGAGGATGTCGCCATGGAAGGAGTTGCCGCCGGACCGGGTGATGACGTTGACGACACCGCCCATCCCACCGCCGAATTCGGCGTTATAGCCGGAGGCCGTGACCTTGACTTCCTCGATTATCTCCATGACCGCGCCCTGGCTGCTCGTGCCGACGTGGACGTTGCTGATGTCCGCGCCGTCCATGTACCACATGTTTTCGGAACCGGTGGCGCCGTCGACCGAAAGGCCGCCCGTTCTGAAATCAGACTGGACGCCGGGGATGGTGTTAATCAGGCCGTCGAAGCTACGGTTGCGGGGCAGGCTCATGAACAATTCCTTGGTCATGGTCATGCCTTTGACCGTGCTCTTGACGTCGATGAGCGGGCTCTGGCCGATGACCGTGACCTGCTCTTCGAGAGCGGCCTGGTCCAGAGTCGCGTTGAGCGTGACGGTCTGAGACAGCTGGATGATGATGTCCTTCCGGATGAGGGTCTTGAAGCCCTGAAGCGTGTAGGTCACTTCATAGACGCCGGAAGGCAACGAGAATAAACGATAGAATCCCTCGCCGTCGGTGATCGCTGTCTGCTTGCCCACCAGCTTCGGGCTCGTCGCTACGACCGAAACTCCGGGAAGCGGAGCGCCCGTATTGTCCACGACCTTTCCTTCCATCTTGGAGGTCGGGACGAGCTGGGCGAAGGCGACCCCGGCCATGAACAAGGCGAGGACCGCGATGATTAGTCTTTTACTCATGAAAAAATATCCTCCTAACTTTCGATAAACATAGGCCAAATGGCGGCCCGCTTTCCGTCGGCCGATCGCCGGCGGAGACAGCGGTCGCCCCGGGGCAAAAAAGATGTTTGTCCCTGCCCCTCCCCTTACCCTCATGCGTACTCGCCCTTTTGTTCTCACCTCCTTTGTATGCAAAAATATAGGTAATCATATTGAATCTAAGTCAATATATTTAGCAAGTATCATGCCAATGCTTGTTAACACTTATAATGTTTATTATGAGTATGTTACGATAGCATTCAGGCCGCGTTTTCTCCGGTTTTTTGGATTTATCCAAAAATTTGGTTTTTGCTTCAATTATTGGACTTTCCCTCTTTTCGGAGGCAGCCAATAAGAAGCCGTTTAATGACCCCTCATGGGACGATTTGACTCGATCCGGTTCCGAGACTATACTGACCTCAGAATACCTCTTCGACGGGGAGGTCGATCATGAACAACGGATATAATCGCCGGATCCTTTTTGCCCTGGGCACGATCCTTTTATCCCTTCTGGGCCTGACCGCTCGCGGCGTCAGCGCGCTCCCGAAAAAGGATGCCTGGTACACCCAGCACTACATCATCATGCAGGATTTCGAGCGGAAGGCCTACCGCACGTTGTCGGAGGGAGGCCGGAAGGCCTTCCAGGAGCTCTTCTGGGCGGCCCGGACCGCCCAGGCGCGGGCTGACTATCAAGCCAGAATGGATTATGTCATGAAAAACTTCTGGAAGGAGAATGCCCGCCAGCCCTGGAACACCGACCGGTCGAGGGTCTACCTCCTCGCCGGAAACCCCGCGTCCATCGAGGTTGACCAGAACGTCGACTGGACGATGCTCAGCGGCGGCCAAGCCGCCCAGGCGACGAGCCGCAGCAACGAAGACCTGGGGGGGAACAGGGCCGAACTTTGGATCTACTCTTTTGGCCAGAACCTCATCAAGTATATCTTCGTTTTCGCCCAGCCCAATCAGTGGAAAATAGCCTCGACCGGGAATAGATACCTGGGCCAGCTCGAGGACTACAACAAGAACGTGGTCTTCGGCATTACCGACCTCGAGCGATACAAGCAGGACCTCGAGGGCCTCAAGAAGAAGAAATAGCCGATTCCCGGGAATCCGGAGAGATCCACCACGCGAGAGTTTCTCGTATTCTCGGCCTGCTTAAGCGTCCTCATTTTCTATCTTATCATCGAACGTCTCTGGCTGGAGAGGGCGCTCGGGCGCGTCCCACGCCGGATCGCCGTCACAGGAACCCGGGGCAAGTCCGGTGTCACCCGGCTTGTCGCGGCCGGCCTGAGGGAGTCAGGGGCCCGGGTCCTGGCCAAGACCACCGGTTCGAAGCCCGTTTTGATCTTCCCGGACGGTTCGGAACGGGAGATCCTGCGGGCCGGACCGGCATCCATCAGGGAACAGGTCCGGCTCATCCGGCTGGCCGCGGCGACGGGCGCCGACACCCTCGTTTCCGAAATGATGAGCGTCGGTGCGGAGTGCCTGGCCGCGGAATCCCGGCGGATCCTCCGGCCCGGCACCCTGGCCCTGACCAACGTCCGGCTCGACCACCTGGACGAGATGGGACGGCGCAAGGACGATATCGCCCGCTCCCTCGCGTCGGCGTTCCCCGAACGCGCGGACATCTTCATCCCGGAGGAAGAGATCTGTCCCGTCTTCGAAGAAGCGGCCGCGCGGACGGCGTCGAGGCTCCATCCGGTGGCCCCTTTGGCTGCGGTCGCCGGATCGAGCGCGGGCCCGCATTCATCGTTCGGAGAGTTCGAACCGAATGTCCGGCTCGCGCTGGCCGTCCTCGCATCCTTGGGCGTCGGGAGAGAGACGGCGGAGCGGGGGGTCGCCGCCGCCTCGCCCGATTTCGGGAGCCTCAGGGCCTGGCGCGGCCGGTTCGGCAATCCGCCCCGGCCGGCGGTCTGCGTCAGCGCCTTCGCCGCGAACGACCCGGAATCCTCGGCCGCGGCGCTCTTGAAGATCGGCCGGGAATTCCCGCCTGCATCGCGACGGTGGGTCGGGCTCCTCAGCTTGCGCGAGGACCGCGGCGACCGGACGCTCCAGTGGGTCCGGGCGGCTCATGAAAGCTTTTTTCGGGACTTCGCCCGCGTCGTCCTTCTCGGCCCGCCGGCCCGGGCGGCCCTGCGGAAGATCCGGAAGTCGCCGCTCCCGGGCGGCACCGTTTTTTCTGTTTACGACGGGTCGTCTCACGAAGTGCTCATGAACCGTGTCGTGTCGGCCGTTCCGGGCGAACCCGTCGTCATCGGCCTCGGCAACATCGTCGGGCCGGGCGAGCGGCTCGTCCGTTTTTGGGATGAGAAGGGGACCCCGCATGATCGTTGAAACGCTCCTCATCGGCCTCGCCCTGGCCCTCCTCTGGGCCGAGATCACGGACATCTCTCCCGGCGGCATCATCGTGCCCGGCTACTTCGCCCTCTATCTCGACCGGCCGCTCCGCGCCGCCGCCACTCTGGTCGTCGCCCTGCTGACCCTGGCGATCTACAGGTTCCTCGCCCGCAACCTCATCCTCTTCGGCCGGCGCCGCTTTGTCCTGATGGTCCTCGTCGGGGCGGTCCTCTCGCAAGTCTGGCTCCTCGTCCTGCCGAGGCTGTTCGCGGCGCCCGTCGAGCTTCGCGTCATCGGCTGGGTCATCCCCGGCATCCTGGCTTCGAGCTTGGCTCGGCAGAAGGTCCTGCCGACCCTGGTCTCTCTCGCCGCCGCGGCCACGCTGACCTTTGCCGTCGTCCGGCTGGTGTCGCTCCTATGAAACGGCTTTTCGGGAAAGGCCTGTTCGGGCCCGTCTATGCGGCCGCGGCGTTGAGCTTCGCCTATCTTCTCCTCGTCCGGTTCCTTCCTTTTGCGGAGCCGGACGTGCGTGCGGAGATGAACGAGGCCTCGCGCACGATGGCCGCTGCGACCGCGGCGATACGGGCCTGCCGCGTCGAGAAGGGCGTCCCCTTCGACCGCGAAACCGACCCGAACGGGACCGGGTTCATCGGACTGGAGACGTCGCCCATCACGACTTCGGCCGGCCGGCTCGAGGCGAAAAGGACGACGACGAACCCGAACTTCGCGGCTCTCGTCGTATCCCTCTTTCACGAAGCCGGAGCAAAGCGGGGAGACGCCGTCGCCGTCGGCGCCTCGAGCTCTTTTCCGGCCCTCATCGTCGCCACTCTTTCCGCGGCCGAGGTCATGGGACTCGAGCCGGTCGTCATCTCCTCCCTGGGCGCTTCGGAGTGGGGGGCCAACATCCCCGGGTTCAACTGGACCGACATGGAAGATTGCCTTCGGGCCGCGGGCGTTTTCGCGATCTCCCCCCTCGCCCGAGCTATCGGGGGGGACGAGGACGTCGGACGGGACATGAGCCCGGAAGGCCGCACCCTTCTCGAGTCGCGCATCCGCGCGGGCGGGGTGCTGTTCCTCGAGGAATCCGACCTCGAACGGAATGTCGAGCTGAGGATGAAACTCTACCGCGAAGGGGCCGGGACGAGGCCCATCAAGGCGTTCGTCAACATCGGCGGCAGTTGGGCCAATATCGGCACGAACTCCGAAGTGCTGAAACTGCGGCCGGGGCTCGCCTCCGGCGTTTTTGTCCCGCCTCCGACCGAGCGCGGCGTTCTCCAGGCCATGGCCGCGGAAAAGATCCCGGTCATCCACTTGCTCAATATCAAGGGCCTTTGCGAGCGCTACGGCCTTCCCTGGGACCCCCGGCCGTTGCCCCGCCCGGGCGACGGACCGCTCTTTCGTCGTGCCGCCGCCGGCTCATGGCCGGGCGCGGTGCTTTCCACAATATATATCCTATCGATTTTTGTCGTCCTGGTCACAACGCGGCGCCGCCCCTTCTAGTGAAAGGCAGGACTTCTTCCGATGAAGGGGAAGCCCGTCATGAGGCGGCGATGGATATCGCCCTGACGACCCCCGTAGCGGAGGGGGTCCCGCCGAAGGCGGGGGAACCGCCGGGACTGGTTCCCGGGGGGGCCGGGGGGCTAAGGGTGATATCCTTCGCCAAGCCGAATAGGGGAGTTCCCCGAAATCGGGAGAAGTACCTCACTATTCGTAGAAGAGCTTGGCGGGGTCGATCGTCTTCGGATCCTTGAGGTAGGCGCCGACACCGTCCCGGACGACGTCGGTGTAGCGGGGAACTCCGGAGAGGACCACGGCTTTCGCCGGGTTGTCGCCCGACCAGATCTCGAGGATCTGGAGGACTGTCGAGGTGTGGCGCCCGACGCGGATGTCGATCGGCCAGCCCTTCTCGTCGATTTTCTCGAAAAGGAGCCCGCGTTTTCCGGCCCGGACGACGAAGTCGTCCTTTCCGGTGAGGAGAAGCTTGCGGTCGGTCCGGCCGCGCGTGGCGTCGAGGAAAGGCTCCGGGGCCTCGAGGAGGAGGGAAATCGCGTCGGTCGCGTCCCCGATCTCGCGGTGGGACAGGCCGTGGAGGGCCTTGGGCGAGTTCTCGACGCCGATGGCGAAGCCCTCGACGCTGCTGATGAACATGGACGCCGCGGCGGCCAGGTCCGCGCCTTTCTGGTGGGCGACGATGGTACTGATCACGGGGTATTGGAGCTCGGCTTCGTGAAAGTCGATGGCGATGTCGACCTTCTCGCGGCGGATGAGCTCGGTGATGGCGTAGCACGTTTTTTCCGTGAGTGTCCCGTTCGGCCGTCCGGGGAAGGCCCGGTTGAGGTTGCGGATGTCGACGTAGGCCAGCTCTTGGCGGGTCGGATAGTGGAGGTAAACTTCGGGGTCGGGCCACTGGTCGAGCGGATTGGACCAGCGGTCGCCCATGCGGAACTTCTGGCCGCCCCAGGCCGTGGGGATGGTGAAGTCGGGCGGATAGGCCCCGCCGAGGCGGGTCACGGTCGAGGCGCTGCGGTTGGCGGTGAGGATGACGAAGATCCGGCCCTTGGCTATTTCGGCGTTCTCGGCGAAGATCCAGGCCGCGAGCCGCCCCGCCGGCTCCTCCGGGTGGGTGCCGCCGAGGAGAAGGATCGTACCGCCGGGCTCTTTCCCTTCGAGGACGTAGACGTTGACGTCGTTGACCGTGCCCTTGATGGGGCCGAAGTAGTCGCCGAGATGAGCCACCCGGGAGACGCTCGGACCAGGCACGACCGGCTCCCGGAGATGGCGGCTTCGGTAAAAGCTCAGCCCGGCGAAGAGGGCCAGGGCCGCCCCTAACGCCGCGATGACGGCTTTCCTCGTCATTTCAGCCTCAGCAGTCTCAGGACGAACGGGATGAGGACGATGATGTAGAGGACCTCGTCCTGCCATCTCTTGTTTTTCAGGAAATTCGCGACGAGGAGGACGGCGACGTAGGCCGTCAGGAGATAATAGAGGATGGTCACGACCGTGTTCATTTTAAAACACCGTCAAGAAGGATAGTTTTTTACTGAAGACGACCATCAGCGTCCCGACGACGGCGATGAGGACCGCCGGCACGAGGCAATATTTCAGGAATTTCGTGTAGGGCTCTTTCATGCCTACCGTCGCCGTCGTCAGGCGTCCGATGATGGCTGTGGGCGGGATGGCGTCGCCGAGGGGCCAGATGACGCTCATCCCGGCCAGGGCCACGACCGGGTTGAGCCCGATCGTGTTGAAGAGGAGGATGAGCGGCACGCCGAGGACCGGCGCCGCCCCCCACATCAGGACCGCCTCGGAGACGGGCAGGGTCAGGAAGAGGGTCAGGAAGACGACCGTGATGGGCAGGGTCACCGTCGTAATGGCGATGAGCCCCCGGACCCCGGTCAGGGCCATGACCTGGACCAGGATACCGGCGCAGGTCAGCGTCCCGATGAGGGGCAGGAGCTGATGGACCGTATCCCTCGATGTTTTAAAGAAGGCGAGCTTGACCGGGGAGAGGATGAACGCGGCCGCCGCGGCCGCGGCGAACATCAGCGGCAGGCCGAGGATGGGGAACGAAAATGGAAAAACACGGCCGGCGACGATAAGGAGGGAAAAGACGAGGAAGGGGAAGGAGACGCGGACCCAGTTCATCTTCGGAGG